>CAZDHQ010000418.1:0-4856 GCA_964505135.1 uncultured Ferruginibacter sp. | reverse complement strand
CACTTCCGCCTAAATAATCTGGGTAAATTTTGCAGAAGGCATGAGGGAATAATCCCTGGTCTAATTTTTTAACGGCTTCATGCACTTCTTCTTTTTGGGCTGATACACCCCTCTTGCTGTAAAGACTCATGGTTTAATTTGAGCAGCAAAACTAAATTTCAATTGCCAATTATCAATTAATAAATTATCAAGTAGTTTTGCACCACTTTTTTAAAATGCAGGTACATTACAATCTACAGCTACTACCCTCTTTCCGCAATGCGGTGATCACTATTGGCACTTTTGATGGCGTACACAGCGGCCACCGCCAGATTATTGAACTGATGAAGAAAGAAGCTGCTTTGGTAAACGGCGAAACCGTTATCATCACGTTTCATCCGCATCCCAGGCATGTAATCAGCAATAAAAACAAAGTATACCTCATCAATACACTGGATGAAAAGCTGGCCCTGTTGCAGCAAAACGGCATCGATCATGTGGTGGTGGTTCCTTTTACTGAATCCTTTGCACAGCTTTCTGCAGAAGCATACATCCACGATTTTTTAGTGAAAACATTCCGGCCACATACCATCATCATCGGTCATGATCATCGCTTTGGTAAAGACCGCCAGGGCAACTTTCAGCTGCTGGAAGATAAGGCAAAGGGGTTGGGTTATGCAGTGAAAGAGATCCCCGGTTACATGATGGAAAACATGACCATCAGTTCCACCAGGATTAGAGAGGCACTGCTAAAAGGCGATGTAGCCACAGCCAATCATTTCCTCGGTTATACTTATTTTTTCTCCGGCATTGTAGTAGAAGGCAATAAGCTTGGCCGTACTATTGGCTATCCTACAGCTAATATCAAAATGGATGAAGAAGATAAATTGGTGCCCGGCAATGGCGTGTATGCGGTGGAGGTATCGTCAATCGTGAATGGTTCCTTCGACTCCGCTCAGGATTCGTCAATAGGGAGTTTGCTTTACAAAGGGATGATGAATATTGGTGTAAGACCTACGGTAGATGGGACAAAGCGTGTGATAGAAGTAAACATCTTTGACTTCGATGCAGACATTTACGGCCAACATATCACGATAAAAGTAAAAAGGCATTTGAGGGATGAGCAAAAATTCAATGGCCTGGATGAACTGAAAGCCCAACTGGCAAGGGATAAGCAAGAAGCTATGCGGTTTGAGGAGTAGTTTAAAGTTTTTTAAAACAATGCGTTCATGTTCGTTAAAGGCGTTTAAATCGTTGAACGTGGATGGTTGTGTTATTCAATAGCTGGATCGGGTAGGTTGTAAAGTCTAAAGCTCACGATTGACCATTCACGTCCTCATCATCTTCACCACCATCTCCTTTAATAAGGATCCATCGGAAGTGCCGGTATCATTTACCCCCACGCTTTTTAAATTATATTCATGCAGCAGCAGCAATGCTTTTTCTATTCCTTCGTAACCATACAGTTTCATTGCAGCGAGCGCTTCCTTTGCAGCAAAAGGATTGTTGTAGAACAATGATTTCACAGCGTTCTCACTTTTATCCGCCATTCCAAAAATGATGTACAGCTTGCTGAAAAAACCATACAGCGCAGGTAACACTAATTGTATCGGTGCAGCCTTGGGATTGCTTTCAAAATATTGAATAATGGTAATGGCTTTGGCCAGGTTCTTTTTGCTCATGGCGCTTTGCAATTCAAATGCATTGTACTCTTTACTTACGCCTACGTATTTTTCAATATCATCCTCAGTAATAGTGTTGCGCTTGCCAAGATTTACTGTGATCTTTTCAATTTCATTAGTGATACGGCTGAGATCATTGCCTACAAAATCAACCAATAAGATAATGGCCTTTTGATCCATGTTAAAACCCTGTTGGGCCACATAATCCGTTACCCACTCCACCATTTTATAATCCTTCACTTTTTCCGACGTAAATACCTCTCCGTCTTTCTTGATTGTTTTGTACAGTTTGGTTCGCTTATCAAGTGTTTTTTCCTTGTAGCTTACCACAAATATGGTGGACGATAAAGGCTTTTCAATATAAGGCTCCAGCTTATCAATGTCTTTCATTTGCTGAGCTTCCTTCAGCAACACCACCTGTTTTTCAGCAAACATGGGATAACGCATGCAGGCATTCACCACATCACTCCAGTTGGCATCCTTGCCATAAAACACAGTCAGGTTAAAGCCGGCTTCACTTTCAGGCAGCAACTTATGCTCAGCATAATCCATTATCACATCAATGTAATAATCCTCCTCTCCTTCCAGCCAGTACACCGGTTTAAAGAGTTTCTTCTTCCAATCGCCCAAAATTTTTTCTGCTGACATAATCCGCCAAAATTAAGTGAGCTGCTAAAATAAAAAAAGGAAGAAAAAATATTTCTTCCTTTAGATTATACTAACCAATAGTCAGGCAACTATCTTTTTTGTACCAATACTTTTATAATTGCTGGATGCTTACCTGCACCAGTTATACGAAGAAGGTACTGTCCATCACTTAAATGCTGCTGCACCGCAATTTGCTGCGTATTGTTGCTTCCGTTATGAATGAACTTTTGGCTATGAATTATTTTGCCATCATTGCCCAATAACTCAGCACTATACGCTCCTGCCGGCTGATCATTCAATCTTAACTGAATAATATTATTTTCAACCGGGTTTGGATAAACAAACATACCGGGTGCAGCATTGATCACTTGCACTTTTGAAGCGTTGGTATACAGCAATCCACCAGCTTTACTTTCTGCTTTTATCCTGTAATAATATGTTCCTGGTTTAGGTGCTTCATCTTTCCATTGATAATTTACTTTATCGTCATTATCTCCTTTTGTTGCAACACCACCAATGGCATCATAATTAACCCCATCAATTGAACGCTCAATAACAAATTGATTGTTACTATATTCATTGGCAACATCCCATTTTATTAAAACATCCGCTTTATCTGTTGCAGCCGAAGCTTCAATAAATTTAGTAAATGGCTGAACCAATATGGCAAACCTGTTTGCATTATAAGAAGCAGCATTGGCATTCACCGAAAAATTATAATCAAATGGCTTGTTGAGATCAATCAAATTTTTACCCGGCACATAACCGTCTTTAATGAAAGCTACTGCTGTGTTTGGTAGTATTATATTCTGAGGCTCAAACCTAAGTGTATAATTTTTTTGACGAAGGCCTGACAACTTAAAACTGATACTATCATATTCATTCAAATACTTTCTCCTTTCAATACTTAAAAAATTACTGCCATGCTGAACAGCTATATTTTCATTAAGGTTGTTCAGTTTTTTGATATCCTCTTTTGTACAACTATCATCAAAAGCATTATCAAACGATATTAATGCTCCATCCATTAAATCACTAACGGTGTTTGAATTTTTTAAGAGTATGGATGTACGAAGGCTGCTTGCAATTGCTGGGCTTGTTGGCCTGAACATGGAAGTGGTAACAGCCTGTCCTTTATCAGACTCTCTTACCACCAATGCTGAACTGCTTCCTGTATAGTCAATTAAAAAAGCCGCACCTGACTCAATATTTCCGAGACTATCCACAGCACTTCCGGCAATATTTTTTTCATACCTGCCTAATGAACTGTTATAACTCAAAACAACCCATCCACCCAAACCATTTACACCGCCAATGGTAGCATCCCACACGTAAAAGGCATCCGTGAATCCGGCAGCAGTATTGGCTGGGTTTTGCATAATCTTATGAAAGTTAATTGTAGATGCAAAAGGATTTCCAACCACTCTAAATTGAGAAGTACCAGAAACCATTCCCTGCTGTAATGTTATATTTTGTTGACCGATATTCAAATTTCCTTTTACTCTTAACACGGTTTGAACGGGTGCCGCACCAGTTGCCTGCGATAATTGTATGCTGCGGTCTCCCCTCACAAAGAGTAGATAGCCTGGTTGATCCGTGATAATACCTGAGTTAGCAGTAGCGCCGCTATTAGTAGCAGTAGGCACGCCGTTCCAGCCGGTAGCATTTAAATACTTGATGGATGTGTTGCCATTAACCCCTTGGTCATATCCAGCAGCAGCCGGATAACCAAAAGTGATATGGGTACCGTAGCCAGGATTTGGGTTGGTAGCTGAATTGGGAAGCGCAGAAGCGCTGGTTACTCTTGCCGCTCCTTCCTGCCAGGAATCGCTTATCTTAACATTACTTGCCGCCGTAATTGGCGCTGTTAATAATCGCCATGCTCTTTTTCCCGGGATATATCTTTCCACTGTTACTTTTCCTGAGATGATGTTGCCACTGTTGGTGTTATTATTGGTTAAATCGGCAATGCTTCCCGTACCACTTACAGATGATTTTATCACCAGGTTATCATTAGTTTTAAGAACAGCATTATTCAAATTGCCAAAACTAACAGCACCTGTAATATTTAATGTATTTACAATAGCAACACTAGGATTGGCTGAGCTTGCACCTGCAAGGGTATTGCTCACTTTAAGATTTGCAATTGTAGCTGAAGTAAAATAACCACCACTGATTGACTGTGTAGTGTTTCCATTTAATTCAATGGTTCCTGCAGCAGCATTGATAGCACCGGCGCTGCTGATACTGCCTGCAATTTTTAAGGTACCGGTTACCGTTATAGCAGCACCACCCGTTGCCACAGTTACATTATTAGCCAATGCAGTTCCTGTAATGACTGGATAATTGCTCAAACCTGCAGGTATGGTTACGTTGGTAGATGAAGAAGGTATTGTTCCATTACACCAATTCAATGAGCTGTTCCAATCTGTGTTCACACCCAACCAGGTGCCAGGATTTGATACGGTTAAAGCAGCAGCGGAACTATTGGCTGATGCACAAGCGCCACTGGCTACCACAGCCCTGTAATAGGTAGTTGTTGAAATA
>CAZDHQ010000417.1:0-4865 GCA_964505135.1 uncultured Ferruginibacter sp. | reverse complement strand
TCCAAAGTTTTGTTTTACCTCCTGTGTAGGTGAAGGCTGGGGAGTGTTCAGTTGCTGTGCAAAAGAACAATAGGTAAATGCCACAAGCAAAGCAGCAATCAAAAGTTTTTTCATATTGGTAATATTTTTTGGGGGCAAATATAAGCGACAGATGTTTTAGAATGGAATTATTTGGTGATTGTTAAGTATCGTATTGTTACCATGCCAAAAAAGCTTTGTACATTACAACAAGCTTGTCGCAATGAAAAAATTATCACTTCTGCTTATCATAGTATCTCCTTTATTCCTTTCTGCGCAGGAATCCATCAAAACCGAACGAATAAAAATCGCCAAACAAATGGAACAATCCATTACCAAATCATTACTGGATAAATGGTATCCACAATGTGTGGACAGTACATATGGCGGCTTTGTCAGCACTTACACCTATGATTTCAAACCAACCGGCCCACAGGATAAATTTATTGTAACACAAGCCCGCCATACATGGACGACGGCAAAAGCAAGTGAGCTTTATCCAGGCAAAAACTATTTTATCGCCTGCTCCAAAAATGGCTTTCAATTTTTAAGAGATGTGATGTGGGATAAAGAATTTGGCGGCTTTTATAACCTGGTTACAAGAGATGGAAAAGATAAAAGCAATCCGCTGGCGCCTAAAGATGCTTATGGAAATGCCTTTGCCATTTATGCTTTGGCTGCCTATTATAAAGCCTCAAAAGATACTGCTTCATTGAACTTTGTAAAAGAAGCTTTTCTTTGGTTAGAGAATCATAGTCACGACCCGGTTTACAAAGGTTATTACCAGCATTTAAAAAGAGACGGTTCTATTGTAATAAGAGACAGCACCATGCCTTCTACTTCTGACATTGGCTATAAAGATCAAAACTCCTCTATTCATTTGCTGGAAGCATTAACAGAGCTGTACAGTGTATGGCCTGACAAACTGGTAAAAGAGCGGTTAGAAGAAATGCTGTATTTGGTAAGAGATAAGCTTACTAACAGTAAAGGCTACCTGATTTTATTTTTTCAGCCAGATTGGACGCCGCTTTCTTTCAAAGATTCCAGCGAAGCGGTGATTTTAAAACACCGTTACCTGGATCATGTATCATTTGGGCATGATATTGAAACAGCTTATTTAATGCTGGAAGCCGAAGAAACACTGGGCATGAAGCATGACAGCACTACCCTGCTGGCCGGAAAAAAAATGCTGGATCATGCATTGCGAAATGGATGGGATAATAAAGTGGGTGGTTTTTATGATGAAGGATATTACTTTAACAACAAAGAAAAGATCAGCATTATACTGGACAGCAAAAACTGGTGGGCACAGGCTGAAGGCATGAATACCCTATTACTGATGGCCGATTATTTTCCCAATGATCCGATGCATTATTACGAAAAATTTAAACAGCAATGGAAGTATATTCAAACCTACTTAATTGATCCTGTTTACGGCGATTGGTATGAAAGCGGCCTGGATAAAGAACCTAAAAAAAGAACCGCACTAAAAGGGCAAATCTGGAAAGGCACTTATCATAATTTCAGGGCATTGAGCAATTGCATCAAAAGACTGCAGGAAAAATAGCAGGCTCAAATCCTAACAAAATTTTAAAGAACGATCCGTTACTTTTAATCCATCTCTGTTAATAACCAAAATAAAAACTTAAAACAGCATGAAACCACTAGTACTTTTTCTCCTTGCTTTGATTACATTGTCTTCCTGTGACACGTCACAACACCTCAATGGTAGTTCACTTGACGTGCCGGTAAGAGATACATTTATCACGCAATCACTTTTTACAGACAATGCATCCAATATCTCCGAAGAAAACATCCAGCAAATTTTAGATGGCCACTACCAGTTACCACAGCAATTAAGGGTGGCCATTGTAAGGCTTGATCAGGCAAGATCTAACAGGCATTATTGGGGATATGAAGAAGATGAGGAAAAAGTAAAAGCACAACAGGCCTACCTGGATTTATTTACGCAAAAACTTTCACAATCTTCCAGGGTAATAAAATTGATGAATGTGCCAAACATGCTCATATCAAAAGCGCCCACTTTTACCAACATTAGAGAAGCTGCTGTAAGAATGCAGGCAGATTTGGTGCTGGTGTATTCTGTATCAAGCCACCTGTATTCTAAATACAAACTGTTTTCAAACACTGATATCAAAGCCTATGCAACCACGCAGTTAATAATGCTGGATGTAAGAACAGGATTGATTCCTTTTTCTACCGTGGTAACAAAAGAGCATTTATCTCAAAAGAAAAAAGAAGATCTGGACAATGCAGAAGCTGCCGACCGGACACAGCATGAAGCCATCCTGTTAACAATTGGAGATGCTACACAGCAAATAGCCGATTTTCTTAATAAAAAGTAGGCTTTGACAGCATTACCGCTTATATAAATCGAATTGCATGGAACAGCTACACTTATAACTTTATATCATGGTAACACTTATTGTATGGTTGATATTATTTGTGCTGTGCTGGCCACTGGCGATACTGGCGCTGGTGCTGTATCCTATTATCTGGATCATTTCACTTCCATTCAGGTTGCTCGGTATTGCAGTAGATGGCGTGTTTAGTTTATTGAAAGGTATCATCATGCTTCCCGGAAGATTACTTCGCAGATAGTTTAATACAACTATCTAATTCAATGCATCCAATGGATCTGCTACAACAAATATTGATCTATTTTGAAACGCATGATGTCAATGGCATCAAAAACTGTTTTGAGAACGGCGTTGATCCTAATGCTGAATTAAACAGTCAGCCATTGATTTATTCTTTGATTGACATGTATACCCGTGGACCCAGATTCAAAGATTGCATCAAAGTATTTGTTGATTACGGTGTTCACTTTCCTGATAAGGTTTTGCTTGCTGTATTAATGGATGATGCAATGACACTCGATCAACTACTCGACTCAAATGGTGACGCACTAGATTATCGCTATACGTTTAACTGCACTTTTACCCCTTTATTTCAAGCATCTCTTTTGCATATGTGTGCAGAATACAATCACCTGCAGTGTGCCGCCATGTTAGTAAAACATGGTATGGATGTAAATGTAAAAGCTGGTTTTGATGCAAATGGTTTTGGTGGACAAACGCCCATTTTTCACACAGTAAACCAGGATGCAAATAAAAGCACAGATGTATTAAAATTCCTCTTGAGCCAGCATGCTGATTTGTCCATCAATATAAAAGGATTGATTTGGGGCAAAGGATACGAATGGGAAACATTTATACCAGACGTAAACCCGGTGAGCTATGCCATGATGGGTTTGCTGCGACAGTTTCAAAGAACCGAAGCAGATACCTATAAGATAGTTTCTTTATTGATGAAAGCTAAATATGGAATTGAATACTCTCCTGTAAATATTCCCAACAAATATTTAAGCAGTTAAAGTTATTTTAACTTTGTAAAATCACCACCACTAAACAACCTGGCAAGAGAAATATCTTTTGTTTGACGATACTCCTCCATTTTTGACTCACTAACAATACGCCAAAAGTTTTTCACCTTCATTTCATCGTAATCTTTCCATTGAATAAAAAATCCATTGATGGAATTGCGTTGTTTGAAAGAGATGTTGATGCTTGCATCAGCCTTACCTTTTGTTTCAATAAATTTTTCTATTGCCTCGCTTGTCATAATAAGTGGTTGTTTGTTTGAAAAAATAAGGCTGTATAAAAAATACCACGACGTGGCTCTTTTATACAGCCTGTTAATAGCTTACCAGCTCTTAGAAAAAGAACGCCTGTTATTAGCAGGTTTGCTTTCTCTTGGTTTAGCTTCAGATACCCTTAAAGTACGGCCATCTGCAGTAGAACCATCAATTTCGCCAATTGCTTTGGTAGCAGCAGCGTTATCACTCATTTCAACAAAACCAAAGCCACGGCTGCGGCCTGTTTCTTTGTCGGTGATTACTTTGGCAGAAGTTACTTCGCCATACTCTTCAAAAAAACCTCTTAAGTCATCGTCCTGAACGTTGAAGCTTAAGTTTGAAACATAAATGTTCATTGTGTAAAAAACTGATTAATAAAAAAATCTTGAGAAAAAGCAACAAAAGAGAAGATTAAAACAGCGGCAAATATGCTTAGCAGATAAATAGTTCGCTTAATTGATTGCGATGAACTCAAATTAACGACACAAATATAGGCTTAAAAATTGAAATAGCGCATGTTAAATTATAATAGCTTAATATTAACAGCCATGGCGCCTTTTGGCCCATGTTCTGTTTCGAAAGAGACTTTATCGTTTTCTACCAATTTTCCGTTAAAACTTTTAAAGTGCACAAACACGCTTTCACCTGTTCTATCGTCTTTAATAAAGCCATAGCCTTTAGCTGCATTTATAAAAGTTACTTTACCGGTCCTAGTATGGTCGGCTTCTTCATGTGAAAACTTTGGAACTCCAATTTGAATGTCTTCCAGTTTTACCTCTCTTCTTTTGTTTGGATCTGGCGGTGTGGAAGTGATGTTCCCGTTTTCATCAATATACGCCATCATGCTGTCAAGATTATTACCATCTTTACGGGCATCCTGTCTTCCCTGGCGTTTTTCTTCCTTTTCTTTTTTGGATTGTTTCTTTTTGTTTTCACGTTCTTTTTTGTTCCAGCTATCTGCCATTGATAAATTTTGAGAGATGAATAATTGAAAGGCCTGTTGCTGCAACGGAGTGCGGCTGCGGTAAAGGTAGTGATTTTAAAGCTCAAACATTGAGACCAATTATCTACCGACCGATGGAATCAATATTATAATTTATTTGTTGTTGTTTAATTTTTTTTCAACTGCGCCGCTGAAATAAAAAATATAATGGAAAGTATCAGCATAAAATTTAAGCCCAATACCCTC
>CAZDHQ010000416.1:0-4866 GCA_964505135.1 uncultured Ferruginibacter sp. | reverse complement strand
CAAGCTATAGGTACCGACAGAAGTATTGTTAGTGCCCGTAATATTGTTTTGCTGTACATCTGCACCAATAGCGGTGTTGTAGTAACCGGTAGTGTTTTTTAAAAGCGAATAAGTGCCTATTGCAGTATTATAAGTGCCTGTAGTGTTATTAAAAAGAGTCTGGGATCCAACTGATGTAAGATTGTAACCAATGCTATTTGAATACAAACTTTTGCTGCCAATTGCAGTATTGCCCGCTGCCTCCCATTGCCAGGTGGTACCAACACTGGTATTACTAAAAAGTGCTGAGTCTCCTATAGCCACCAGGTTTGCCCTGTCTGTATTATTAAAAAGAGCGCCACTTCCAATGGCAATATTTGAAAAGGCAGCGGTACTGCTTTTTCCGGTACTTAATCCCAGGAATACATTTCCATTAGCAGGATTCAATTGCCCTGCAGATAAATTGTTTACCCTAAAATTGAGTGGATGATTATCTGTAGTACCTAAAAAATTATTGGCTGCATTAATGCCGCTGTTTCCGGCAATACTCCAGGCACTGTTAGCAGTAGATGATAACAAGGTCCATACCGGCACAGCTGGCGTACCGCTGTTATAATAGAAGCCAGGTGTATTGTCTGTTTGAAAAACCAGTAAACCGGTTGCAGGTGTGGCAATGGCAGCCCGTTGCGCCTGTGTCATTTTAGGGATCAATATTCCCTTACTGGTACTTTGTACATCAAGCATAGCACTCGCATTGGGAGAGGTTGTACCAATGCCTATGCTTTGAGCATTGATTTGTAGGTATGCTATACCGGCTATAAACACTGGGAAGATAAACTTGCTGCACATACTGTTCCATTTTTGATTGATAATAATGAAGGACGTAGTGAGGGAGTAACTAACTGTACCAGGCAACAACTTTGTACATCCAGTACAGGAAGCTGTAATTTGCAAATCAGTTATCCATAAATGATAGTTTATGTGGTGAGTGAAATATACACCAGCAATATGTTTGCTACTAAACTACTCTTTGCTTTGCCGGGGACAAATGATGGGTATCAAAGAAAAGTTTGATGTTGATCAATCTTGTACATATAACCCCTTATTTAATAAAATCAATCCGGTTTAAAGTTCGTATCAGTGCACTAAGCCTGGTATTTAAACTGCCAGCTATTTATTGACCGCTGATAAAAATGCGAGATCCCTGCATCCGCTATACTAAATGCCTTTTCTCTTCGTTCCATATTCAGTATCGCTGCGTCATCTCTGCGTTAATTGACGCAGGGATAACGCAGAAAACCCTAAGCAGGTAATAATTAAAGCAGTAGTAAACCTGTGCAAAAAATCAACCAGCCATGGCAATACAGTTAGCAAACTTTATCAGCGGAAAATTAGACAATGCAGTCTTTTACCAGCGCAATGGTACATGGATAGTACGCAGCCTTGCCACCGAAATAAAACAAAGCCCCAATACCAAAAAACGCAGTAAAATTTTGGCATTGCAGCTACTGCAGGCCGTTTGCTAAGGCAGGAGCTGGGCTGCAGCTTACCATTTCCAAAAGATAAGCTGATGCAAAGCCGCTTTAGTGGCGCTATTGCAAAGTGGCTGGGAAAAGAAGACAGCAACCAGCTTGCACCGCAGCAAAACCTGCCTTATTTAACCGGATTCTCTTTTAATGAAGCAGGTGATTTTAACGGCCGCGTAAAAGTAACATTAGCAGTTAGCAGGCCCAGCAATAGGGAACTGCTGGCCCAATTACCAGCATTGATACCCACACAGGTTTTTACAGCACCCGCTGATACTACTACCGTGGAGTACAGCATTACCGCTGCTGCCTGTACAGTGCAGCCGCCAGATCAAAATACCCTGAAGGCAATAAAGGTTTTATCTTTTGACTATAATAACACACTGGTACCAGCTCAGCAGTACAGCCTGCCGATGCCTGCCACTACTGGTAGCCTGCTGCTAGCGGTAGCCAGTATACGCTTTTTTAACAGCGCCGGGCAGTTGATTGATAAAGCGAATTACCTGCCTGCTGAAGTAGTAGATGCAAGGTATCTATAGGCTGAAATAGTAAAGCATCCACAAGTGTACTTTACAGCAGGGATTTCAATAACCCAGCCTAAAATGCTGGAATCGCCTGACTGGCAGAAGGTTCAAAACTTATCAAATAAAGCTTTCTTTTACCGCTTATAGTTTATCATTAAAAAGTGGTACTTTTAAATGCTCTTTACCAAAACAAACCACAGCGATGTTTAAAAAATTGCTACCAGCATTCTTCCTGTTATTTACTCTTGATTGTATTGCCCAGGTACCGGGATTAAATTATGCACGCAATCTTGGCGGCAGTGCCGAAGATATATTTACACGAAACGTTTTGTTGCGAAATGGTAACCTGGTTTCAGTTGGGTATACACAAAGTACGGACGGGCAGTCGCAGGGCAGCCATGGTAGCTATGACTGCCTGGTAATTTGTACCTCACCGGATGGTGTTGTATTATGGAAGAAAGTAATCGGCGGATCAGCCTGGGATGCTTTTAATGCAGGGGTAGATACCACTACGGATGGCAATATCGTGGTGGGCTTTACGGCCGGATCAAATGATGGTGATATTGCAGGAAACCATGGGGGCTGGGATATTGCTTTTTTTAAATATACTGCTGATGGAAATCTGCTGTGGTCAAAAACATACGGTGGATCAGAAACTGAAAATTTTGGAAGTCTCTCCGCTACACCTGATGGAGGTATAATAGCCCTGACCTCCACTGCCAGTAGTAACTCAGGCAACGTAACCGGCGTTAATCATGGTAACAATGATGTATGGATAATTAAACTGGACAAAAATGGATTGATTGAATGGCAAAAATTATATGGAGGTACAGGGGATGATATGGCATCTTCCCAGTTTGGTGGCGATGTGGTTGCGTCAGGCGACGGGGGATATTTCTTTACAACGGCAACTAGTTCACTGGACGGAGACCTGAACGGGTTACTGCCTCCCGGTGCTAATTCGGGCGGGCTTGATATCTGGTTATGCCATATTGATAATGGCGGGAATATTGTTTGGTCAAAACTGGTAGGAGGGAGCGGCCCCGAAGAATCCAGCAAGCTGTATACTTACGGAACCAGCCTTTATTTAGGGTTTAGTACACAATCTGCTGACAGGGATTTGCAGGGTAACCTGGGATTAAATGATATGGCCCTGTTTAAATATAATACGGATGGCCAGTTCCAGTGGAAACGTCAATACGCCAGTAGTGCTTTTGATTTTTTAGGAGGTATTACAGGATTAAAAGGCGACCTGCTTACGGTAACAGGGGGAACCTATTCTTTTAGTTTTGAAGGCTATCCCACTCCGGCGGCAGACGAACGCCTGGTGGTGATGAGAATAGACACTTTAAATGGAAGTATCAAGTGGTTTAAAGGATTAGGAGGCAACGGAAGATCACAGGGCATGGCAGCCAGTATAAATAATGATGGCAGTCTTTTCATTTCAGGTCTATCTACTAATACTACCGGTGATATATATGCGAATATCGGCAGCTACGATGCCATAGTGCTTTCCTTTGCTACCAGCAACAGGGTTACAGGAAAAGTATTTGTTGATTCAGATAACAGCGGGTCATTAAGTTATGGTGATCTGTTACCTAACTACCTAATACTACAGGCTTCAAAAACCGGGAGCCTGAGCGGCTTTACTTCCACCCGCAATGGAGATTATACCATTGAAGCAGACACCGGCAATTATACCATTGCACCATTACTAAGCAGGTATCCATATTACACCGCTAATCCTGCACAGTTCACACACCAATTTTTAAGCTATAATGAAACATTTACCAAAAACATTGCCCTGCAGGTGATACCCAATATAAATGATCTCACTATTTCACTTACACCCATATCTGTTATAAGGCCTGGCCGACCGGCTAAATACCTGCTTACTGGTTATAATGTTGGCACCAATACCATCCCGTCAGGAACAATATCTTTTACAAAAGATCCCCGTTTAACTTACCTGGATTTTTCTACAGCACCCAATGTTAAAACCGGTGATGATGTTTCATGGAACTTCAGCAGCCTGCAACCTTTTGACAGTGTGAGTTATGTGATTTCCATGGATGTACCCATCACTTCCAATATGGGTATTGTGATGAATTATGTGTTAAAGATTACACCTGTAAACGCTGATGCTACGCCAGAAAATAATACCATTTATTTCAGGCATACCGTAGTTAATTCCTTTGATCCCAATTGTAAGAGTAATAACATGGGAGACTCTATGCCGGAAGCTTCCGTTAAAAAAGGAGAATATATTTATTATACCATACAGTTTCAAAATACAGGTACGGCAAGTGCGATTGATATTTTTGTAAAAGATACATTACCTGCTAGCTTGCTGGACAGTACTTTTGAAATTGTTTCAGCATCACATCCCTTTGGATTTAATCTAAAAGACCGGGTGGCCACCTGGACATTCTTTAATATCAACCTGCCAGACAGTAACAGCAATGAAAAACAAAGCCACGGATACATCCAGTACCGCATCAAAGCAAAGCCAACACTGGTTACAGGAGATGTGATTAATAATACAGCAGCCATCTATTTTGATTTTAACGATCCGGTAATAACAGACAACAATCAAATAAAAATTTATACGCCGCCAGTTATTGTACCACCTGCGCCTGTTATTACACCTGCCGGTAATATAAGTTTTTGCACGCCAATAGTTTTGAGTGCGCCTGCCGGAACGGGATATCAATGGTATAAAAACGGGGCAGCCATAAACGGCGCTACTGCCAACACCTACCTGGTAAATGATACCGGCACTTACACAGCCACCATCACGGTAAACAATGAAGCCAGCCTGCCTTCTGCTGCTACCA
>CAZDHQ010000415.1:646-4870 GCA_964505135.1 uncultured Ferruginibacter sp. | reverse complement strand
CAAAAACTGGTTATTAAATGGGAGAATAAGCCCATGGCAGACAGCCTTAACCTAGTGTTAAATAATTTTGAAAAACTGCTTGCCACAGAAAACCAAATCATGAATTTGCTGCAGTATCCCGCCGATTACGATAATCCTGTAACAAAGGCAAGCGCAGAAAAAATAGTAAGGGAGCAGGTACTTCCAATAACAACCGATCTTACAAATAATCTAAATAAAATTGTAGTACAACAGCAGTTTTACAAAGCAGAAAAAAACCGCCTATTAAAAAAAACATCCGACAATCTGACCGGGCTTATCAGTATCCTGGCCTTGTTAATTGTAGGGCTTGGCATTTTTCTTTCGTTTTACCTCAGCCATATCATCATTAGCCCCATTAACAAAATCCGGTCAATAATAAATGACCTGGGAAAGGGAATCACCAGGAAGATAGAAGATAAAATTAGCAGCGATGAGATGGGAAGCATGGTGACTTCTGTAAATAATCTGTCTGACAGGCTACAGGAAACAGCAAAATTTGCCGCTGAAATTGGCGCAAGAAATTTTAACACCCGCTTTGAAGCACTTAGCGAAGAGGACACTTTAGGCCAGGCCCTACTTGCCATGCGTGACAGAATCAGGCTAAGTGATAGTAATCTTAACGAAGCACAACACCTGGCCCATGTGGGTAATTGGGAACGAGTAATTGCTACCAATGAAATGCAGGTATCTGATGAGATGCTGAACATATTTGGAATTCAAAACAGGCCCTGTAGTTTCAACTATGATTTAATGCTGAAGTTTATTCATGCAGATGACCTTGCATTTGTAAAAGACCGTAACATTAGAAATCAGTTTACAGTACCAGCTCCGTATGAATGCAGGATAGTAACACCGGATGGAACTGTAAAGAATATTTATGTAGAAACAAAAGTAGTGCTGGATGAAACAGGGATACCTGTGAAAACATTTGGTATTGTACAGGATATTACCAAAAGAAAAAAAGACGAAGAACTGCTGCGTCTTTCTGAAAATTCGCTGGAGAAAAAAAACCAGGAATTGATAGCAAAAAATAAAGAGCTGGAGCAATTTGCATATGTAGCATCCCATGATTTACAGGAGCCGTTAAAAACCACTTCCAGTTTTGTAGATTTATTGCTTCGCCGTTACAAAGGCAGCCTTGATACACAGGCTGATCAATACCTTCACTATATCAGTAAGGCATCTGAAAGAATGCAGAAGCTTATAAAAGATTTACTGGATTATTCATTGATTGGCAGCAAAAAGCAAATTCAAAAAGTGGATTGCAATAAAATCATTGAAGAAGTAACAGAAAGTCTTCACTGTTGTATAAAGGATTCCAAAGCAGTAATACGATACAGCCCATTACCCACCATTGATGGTTACCACTCAGAAATAAGAGATTTATTTCAGCATCTGATGAGTAATGCCTTAAAGTTTAGAAAAAAAGATGTAACTCCATTGATAAGAATCGGGGCATTGGATGGTGATGATAACTGGCAGTTCTTTATACAGGATAATGGAATAGGCATTGATGAACAGTTCAAGGAAAGAATTTTTGTAATTTTCCAACGCCTGCACAATAGAAATGAATATGAGGGCTCAGGTATCGGATTATCACACTGCAGAAAAATTGTGGAACTTCACAATGGTAAAATATGGCTTGAATCAACTGTGGCAGAAGGTACCACTTTTTATTTTACAATAAGCAAAAACCCAGGAGCTGCTATATCTAATACGGAAATTGGTAGTACTGATTTTAAAATAATGCAATGAAAAATATAAGATATCTGCTGGCAATGTGTTTGCTGCTTTCTTGTAGCATTGCATTTACACAAAAGCAGCGAATCAAATTTGAACACTTGAATATAGACAAGGGTTTGTCTAATGGAAATGTATTGTGCATACTCAATGATAGCAAAGGCTTTATGTGGTTTGGCACCAAAGATGGGTTAAATAAATATGATGGGTATAACTTCACTGTTTATAAAAACCACGAGGATAATAGCAACAGTATACCCGATAATTATGTAAATGCCGTAATTGAAGATCACAATGGAAATATATGGGCAGCCACCTGGGGAGGATTAAGCATGCTTGATAGAAAGCTTAACCGCTTTACCAATTTTATAACCGATGATAAAAATAGCAACAGTCTCTCTAGCAATTTAGTAAATACTGTATTGGAAGATAGGGATCATAAAATTTGGATAGGTACTGACGATAAGGGGTTGGATATGTATGATCCGGTTACAAATAAATTTACCCATTATCAATTTACTAATGGAAACAGGCAAGGCATCAGCGGTAATCACGTGGCAAATATTATTGAAGACAGCAGAGGATATATCTGGATAGCTACGGACAAGGGGTTGAATCTTTTCGATAAAAAGACTCAAAGCTTCACACATTACCTGCATGATGCAAAGGATAACAAATCCATTTCTACCAACGATATTTATTGGTTACTGGAAGACAGTAGAAATAACCTGTGGGTGGGAACCAATGGCGGCGGACTTAATCTTTTAAACAGGGAAACCGGCGAGTTCAAACACTTTAAAAATGATAAAAGAAACAGGAACAGCATAAGCGAAGATATAGTTTACAGTCTTGGAGAAGATAAAGACGGGAATATATGGATTGGCACAGAGTCAAAAGGCATCAGCATTTATCATCCTGGTACAGGTAATTTTGAAAACTACGGCAGTGATGAATTGGATGATGTTAGTCTCTCAAGCAATAGCATCTATGCTATTGTTAAAGATAAAAACAATAACATGTGGTTAGGTTCATTTTCCGGAGGGGTAAATGTGATGAGAGTGGATATGAACCAATTTGCACACTACCGCCACAGCAGTTTGCCAAATAGCCTGAGCGATAACCAGGTATTGTCTATTTTCCAGGATTCAAAAAACAGGATTTGGATTGGCACAGCGAATGGCCTAAACCAGTTTGATAAAAATTCCGGCAGCTTTACCAGGTACCTGCACCAGGATGGCAATAACAACAGCATTTGCGGAAACTATGTGCTCAGCATTTATGAAGACAGCAATGGTAACATATGGATAGGTACATGGAACAATGGCATTACTATTTACAATCCCGAACAAAATACGTACAGGCATTTAAGATTAGAGCCAGCAAATAAAAATAGCTTAAGTAGCAATAATGTATGGAGGATGATGGAAGACAGGGAAAAAAATATCTGGATTGCTACTTATGGCGGAGGACTTGACATGTACAATCCAACCACCAATACATTTACAAGTTACAATTACGATATACTTAAACCCGAAGGAATCAGTTCTAACAGGGTTACCTGTATTTGGCAGGATGAAACAGGAAATATCTGGGTGGGAACAGATGGTGGAGGATTGAATATGCTTGATATAAGAATGCAGAAGTTTACGCATTATGTAAAAAATAAAACTACTAAAGGTATCAGCAGTAATACGATCAACGGAATCTTTGCTGATGGAAATAATGCTCTTTGGCTCGCCACATCTAATGGACTTTGCCATTTAGATTTAACAACCAAACAGTTTAAGACCTTTACTTCAAAAGATGGCTTACCTGATAATAAGTTATTTGGTATTCTAAACGATGGCCATGGGTATTTATGGATCAGCACCAATACAGGCCTCTGTAAGTTTCATCCTAAAAACAATACGGTAGCAAACTTTGATGTAACCGACGGGCTTCAGTCTACAGAGTTTAGGGATGACGCTTATTTTAAACTGTCTTCCGGGGAAATGTTATTTGGTGGTATTAATGGTTTCAATTTGTTTTATCCAGACAGTATTAAAAAAGAGGAATATGATTTTCCGTTGGTGTTTACCAATTTTCAAATATTTAATAAGGATGTTCAGGTTGACAATAAAACAAAAGATGCTCCGCTAACGCAGGATATTAGCAGTGCAAAATCCATTACACTCTCCTACGACGAGTCTGTTTTTTCTTTTGAATTTGCATCCCTTAATTATGCTGCAGCATCCAAAATGCAATATGCATACATGATGGAGGGATTTGATAAAGACTGGAATTTTATCGGCTCAAAAAACACAGCTACTTATACCAATCTTAACCCGGGGCATTATACTTTTAAGATAAAGAGTTTAAACAGCAAGGGCAATTGGTCTGCTGCTGTAACATCAATCGAGATAAATATCTTACCTCCATTTTGGTTAACCTGGTGGTTCCAGCTGTTAGTTATACTCAGCCTGA
>CAZDHQ010000415.1:0-636 GCA_964505135.1 uncultured Ferruginibacter sp. | reverse complement strand
TTAAAGTGCAAAAGCAAAAACTGCAGCAACTGGTAGCAGAACAAACCATGCAATTAAAACAGAGCGCAATTGAAGAACATAAAGCGAGGAAAGATGCAGAGGAATTTAATCAATTACTGCAAAAGAAAAACGAGGAACTGGAACAGTTTGTTTATATAGCTTCACATGACCTGCAGGAGCCGCTGAGAACAACCACCAGCTTTATAGAGCTGCTAAAGAAAAAATATCAAAACGAGCTGGATGAAAATGCAAATAAATATTTTGATTTTATAGTAGATGCTAGTTCCAGGATGAAGACACTGATTACAGATCTGCTGGATTACTCCAGGTTAGGTGCTACTAAAGAATGGACACAGGTAGATGCCAATCTGGTTTTGGATAATGTATTGGCAGATCTTGGTGATGCTATAAAAAATGCGCAGGCAGAAGTATTATCAGAACAGTTACCAGTTTTTACAGGACACCAGGTAGAAATTAAGCAACTTTTTCAGAATCTCTTGTCCAATGCTATAAAATTTAGAAAAAAAGAAATAGCCCCACGGATACACATATCCGCCAGTGACGAGAGAACGCATTGGAAGTTTGCAATCCGGGATAATGGCATCGGTATAGATCCACAATACAAAGAGAAAATAT
>CAZDHQ010000414.1:0-4873 GCA_964505135.1 uncultured Ferruginibacter sp. | reverse complement strand
ACAATATGTGCATCAGGACATACTTCTAAAATCTCACTAAGGTTTTTATACCCACCACAAGATCCCAGCAAAATAATTTTTGCACTTCCTTCCAGCCTTGAAATCGTTCTGGGCAACCAATAGCTATGGCCACGATGAATTACAATGGATGGCGCCAGATCATTTTTGGCAAGAAACCTGGCCAGGTGCACCTGTGCAGTATCATCTAAATTTTTATCTGTGTCTAGCGGAAGATTGGCATAAATCCAAACCGGCTTTCCTTTAATTGATTTAATTTCTACCCATTCTTTTTGCTTTGTTATTTTCCATTGAGCAGGGCTGAATGCTGCTAAGAAATGTGGAAAATATTTTTGCCCGTCTTCATCGCCATAAAAGAACACCTGCTCCACTATTCTTCCCTTTTCATCGCTCAAATAATTTTGATCCATAGAATAAATAGATGGTATACCTAACTGCTGAGTAAGATCAATACTGTTATCGTTAGCAGATGTAAAAATCTGCCTTAGCAGGCTATAGATCGCCTTCCCTCTTGCATTGTTTTGCTCAATACTTTTTTGTTCATTTTCTGTAACATTTGCCAGCATTTTACCAAGCAATTCTTTATTATTGATGCTGCTGTAACTATCTGCCACATCTACTGCATCTTCCAGGTCAGCTGTTTTATCCAGGTTGCTTACAAATGCTTTCATCAAAACAGTAGCATTGTCCTGGGGCATCAGTTTTAAAAAAGTATCCAGCTGGTTATAATTGGCAGCCATCTTGATAAACTTTTTAAAGAAGTCCATCTTCACATTCATCAGCAAACTATCTGTTCGTGCTTGTTTGCCAAGCAATTGAAGTAACCGGTTAAAGCTGTGTTTATAGCTGGATGTGTAAATATCATTCTCACCCATTACAATCATAAAGTAAAGTTCCTGGGCACTCAAAGGCTGGATCGCCTTCATGCGAATATTTAAATTATTCTGATCATGCAGTTCATTGATGGGAGTAATAAAATAACTGATTGCCTTACGCTGCAGCATATCTCTCAAACCATTGGTGCCAAACATAGCCACCGGTGTATCTTTTGATACCACACGCTGGTAGTAATTGATCTCTGTTTTTACCAACTGCCTGTAATAAGCTAACGTATCCATCTTCTTCTCACCATCAGCAATGATTTTTCGTAAACTATCAATGCTGTTTTTTCCGCTAATAATATCATCCAAAAAAGGATAATACAATAAGGCATTGGGAGTTACACTCAGTTTCACCACAGCTTTCACCATTGGAGACTCATTTCTTCTTATCAGCTTTCCCTCCGGCGAACTATAAGAAGAGGCATAATCATATAACTGTTTTGGGTCATTTTTACAAGCCACTACAACCAGGCTATCTGCAAAAGATTCATTTGCATAATTGCGAATGGTGGAAAGTATTTTAGCAGGATTTTCTGCCGCAAATTTTAAATAGAGTATTTTTTTACATTCCTGATATCCAGCATTTCTATTGAACACCTCGGTATTGATTACCGCCACAGGATAAGATGCTTCCTTTATCAGCGGCGTCATACTCTGGCTGTCAATATTGGCTTTTAATATTTTCTCAAAGTTCTCTACTAACTCCGGTGCCAGTAATGGACTTATTTTTTTTTGTTTCCACGAAAGCCAAAAGCTTCTTACCATTTCTTCTACATAGCTGAGTTGTCTTATCTTTTCATTGTTGCTGGTAACTTTTTCATTGGTTTCAATAAAATCTTTAATGCTGTTTACCTTTCTCAAAATAGCATCTGTTACCAGCAGGTTCACTTCTTCATTTGATGATACCTTCAGGTAATTATCTTTTTCCCCATCTTCTTTATCACATTTAACCTGCTCTTCGGTGATCTTATCGTGAAAACGCTGGCGCTGGAATGGAACCACTACGGAATCAGCTGTAGCAAAACTTTGTAAGCAGCCCAACAGTAAGAATATTTGCAGTAAAAGTTTTTTCATATTATCGAATCAGCACAAAGATACAATGAAATGGCCTGTACCTTAAATTACCAAAGAACAGGCAGTTCTAAAACGTAAGTTTCCAGGAATTGTTGGTTAACAATTTAATAATATTCATGCCAATTTTAGTGGATGTTTTAATTAATATGTTAGAGTACTTTTGCCACGCAATCAATGTATGAGCACTGTTAAAAAAATTTTAATTGCAGATGATGAACCAGATATCCTTGAGATTATCCAGTTTAATCTGCAGGCCGAAGGGTACGAAGTAATCACTGCAAGGAATGGAGACGAAGCAATTGACATGGCAAAAAAACATCATCCAGATTTAATTATCCTTGATGTAATGATGCCTGGTAAAAATGGTATCGATGCATGCAATATTCTCCGCAGTCAACCCGATTTTAAAGATACCCTCATCATCTTTTTATCCGCTCTAAGTGACGAAACAACTGAAGTACGTGGTCTTGAAACAGGCGCTGATGACTATCTCACAAAACCCATCAGTCCAAAAGTACTCATCACAAAAGTAAATGCATTATTCCGTCGGGTACATAAACAGGAAGATACCGGTATTATTAAAATTGGTGATCTTGCTATTGACAGGGAAAAATTTATTGTAAGATACCAGGACAAAGATATCATCCTCGCAAGAAAAGAATTTGAATTATTGGCCTTGCTTGCATCCAAGCCAACCAAGGTTTTTTTACGAAACGAAATTTTAAACCAGGTGTGGGGTACAGAAGTAATAGTAGGCGATCGTACCATAGATGTTCATATTAGGAAAATAAGACAGAAACTAAACCTGGATTGCATCACCACCGTAAAAGGTGTGGGATACAAGTTTGATATGGCCCCGGTGAATAACTAAATAACACCTCAAGTCTGTAACTTGCACTGAGTTTCAGCAAAATGTTTTCATCTAAAAATCTATCTCCACAGCAGGTTGCAGCAGTTACTGCAATTATCATTGCACTACCAATAGGTATCGCTATATATGCATTTACACTGGTATGGTGGATTGCGTTAATATCATTTGTCGTTATCACACTTGGAAGCTATGGCCTGGTGCTATACATGATACAGCAATTTATCTACAGAAAAATAAAACTCATTTATAAACTGATAGCACATACCAAGGCTAGCAAACGGGAAGAGTTTTATTACAAAAATTTTCTACCCCAAAAGAGCATTGAAGAAGCAACTGAAGATGTGGAGAACTGGGCAGAACAAAAAAGAATTGAAATAGAAATACTGCATAAGAATGAGGCGTACAGGAAAGAATTTTTGCAGAACCTCTCTCATGAATTAAAAACGCCCATCTTCGCTATACAGGGATATGTAGATACATTGCTGAACGGCGCTTTGGAAAACCCGGCTGTAAACAAAAAGTTTTTGAACAGTACATCCAGAAATGTAGATCGGCTTGTAAACCTTTTAGATGATCTTGATCAAATTTCAAAACTGGAAGGTGGAGAGCAAAAATTAAGCAAAGAAAATTTCATAATACAGGATTTAATAAAAGATGTGTATGAAAGTCTGGCTATTAAAGCCGATGAAAAACAAATTAAACTTACAATAAAAAAAGGTTGTGAACTTCCAATAGTAGTAAATGCAGATAAAGAGAAAATAAGGCAAGTAGCAATTAACCTGATAGACAATGCCATTAAATACAGTAAACAAAACGGCAGTATAGAAGCCAGTATTTACCGCATTGATGGTAAACGGGTGTTAATTGAAATTACGGACGACGGAATGGGTATTGCCGAAGAACACCTTACCAGGATATTTGAACGTTTCTATAGAACGGACGCTGCCCGTAGCAGAAAAATTGGTGGCAGTGGCCTTGGACTAGCCATCTGCAAACATATTATAGAAGCCCATGGCCACACTATACATGCACGCAGCACCATTGATGTAGGCTCCACCTTCGGCTTTACACTTGACAGTAAAAAGGATAATTAATCAATCACCCTTTCAGTAATCTTTCCGCTGATTTTATTTTTCAGGATCAATTTTTTTGCGCCATAATGCGTCATTTCTTCTTTAATTAAGAAATGATCTTCATCGTAGTCAACTAAATTACTGGCCTTACCCACATTTTCTTTTCCTCTCCATACTTCCAGGTTAACGGGCTCCCATAATTTGGTAGCAGCACTTTTATAAGCCGCATCAATGATAGCATTTACAATGTAGCCGTCATAAAAATCTTCCCTTGGTGCCTGGCCTGTTTCAATGCAGTTGAACATTTCGGTAAACATGTGATTGTATCCAAGATCATTCACTTCATCACCTACAGGAAATAACCAGCCCTTATCAGATTCTGCTTTTTCAGCAACATAGTCTGCGCCCTTGCCAGTGGTAAACATTTCAAAACCAGTACGTAAAAAATTATTGATCCAAATAGTTCCTTCTGTGCCCATCACCTCATCTCTTAAATCCATACCACCACGGAAGGTCCAGCTTGTTTCAAATTGAGCAATGGCTCCGTTTTCATATTTAATTAATCCAATGGCGTGGTCTTCAGCATCAATCGGTTTTACCTGCGTATCTGCCCAGCACATTACTTCAATTGGTTTGATATCTTTTCCAATAAAGCTTCTTGTTATTTCTATACAATGACATCCTAAATCAAGAATGCATCCACCACCAGCCTGCTCCTTGTCCCAAAACCACTCACTGTGTGGGCCAGGATGTGTTTCCCTGCTCTTTGCCCACAATATTCTGCCAAGGGCACCACTCTTAACACTTGCATAAGCTTTTAAAAATTTGGGTGTGTACACTAAGTCTTCCAGGTAACCATGAAAGATACCTGCCTCCTCCACCGCTTTTAACATACGCAAAGCTTCTGCTGCATTACGGCCCAATGGTTTGGTTGATATTACTGCTTTTTTATGTTT
>CAZDHQ010000413.1:0-4876 GCA_964505135.1 uncultured Ferruginibacter sp. | reverse complement strand
ATAGCCGGTTTGCCCGCTGCACCATGCATCAAACTCTTTATCATTATTCTTCCATCTTATTTTATCATACACAGGTTTAAATGCATGGCCTACCTCCTGGGGAAAATGCCAAAGGATCATGTGATAAAAATCCCGCCATATCAATTCATTCAAATAAGTGTCAGAAAATTCTTTTGCATAGGTAGCCAGCTTTCTGATACTGATTGTTCCAAAGCGTAGGTGCACTCCCAGTTTGGAAGTTCCGGCTATAGCAGGAAAATCTCTATTGGATGCATACTTCTGGAGCAATTCTTTCTTTAAAGATTTGGATGGGAAATGTCTTTCGGTTTCTTTAAAACCAATTTCTTCCATGGATGGAATTGCCACTGGATGGCATCTAAAAAAATTGATGAAATACTTATCCGTTGGATATTCTTTCAAGTAAAATTCATTCAGCTTAGCTTTCCATTTGCGGCTATAAGGAGTAAAAACAGTGTAGGGTTTTCCATCATCTTTCAGCACTTCATCTTTTTCAAAAATTACTTGGTCTTTATACGTGTTTAAATTGCAGGAAGATCTTTGCAGTATTTGCTTGATTTGCAGATCCCGTTTTACAGCATACGGTTCATAATCATGATTCGAGAAAACGGTTTCTATTTTTTTTGTTTTCACTAATTCATTAAATATTTTTTCAGGCGTTCCATAATAAACATGCAAACTACTACCCAAAGCCGTCAGCTCTTCCTGCATTTCTTTTAACGCCTCCATGATAAACATTACTCTTCTATCAGCTTTATCTTCTAATGCATCCAATATATTTTTATCTAAAATGAAAATGGGTATTACCGGCTTACCGGCTTTTAAGGCATGATACAATCCTGCATTATCTTTTAAACGAAGGTCTCTTCTAAACCAAAAAATATTTACTGGCTCCATGGAATTTTACCTGATAAAACAATGCGATCAGTAAATAGTTGGAATAAAATCACTATAAATCTTTTTTGTTACAGTATTGGTGTAGGCAGTATTTTCAATTTGTTTTACCCATCTAATATCATAAATACTATTGGTAAAAAAGACCTCATCAGCTTGCCACAGCATATCAGTTGTGATTGCTGTTTCTACTATGGAGTAATGGTATTGTTGAAGAAATGAAATGAGATTTTGACGCACCACACCGGCAATACAACCTTCGGTAAGAGCAGGGGTAAAAATTTCTGTTCCTTTTATCATAAAAACATTGGCAATGGTGCTGTCTGCAATGCGACCATGATTATTGAGTACAATGGCATCATTCCATTTTTCTTTTTTTGCCTGTAAAGCAGCCATAGCGTAAACAAGAAAGTTATTGTGCTTAAGATTGGAAAGCAGGTCACAACTTTTGAAAGCCTCAGCATAAATTCCAGTCACAAGGCCGTTACTATTTAGCCCCGTTAAAGATGCTGTCAGTGGTATGGCTTCTATTATATAATTGGGGTAATGGTTCACCGGGTCATACAGTCCTCCATCACCTCTAAAAACGTTTACTCTTATTCTTCCAGCTTTTTCACAGTTATTTTTTTTTGCAAGCTCTTTAATAGACGCAGCTAAGGAGGACGGTGAAAAGTGTTTTGTAACTTCAAATTGTAAAACTTCCAGGCCTTTCCGCAATCTTTCTAAATGATCATCTTCAAATATGATCTTGCCATCAAGCATTTTTAAAGTTTCAAACAAACCATCGCCATAGCGCAATCCACGGCTGCAAGCATCTACTAGCGGTTTATCTGCATGGAAAAATTTTCCGTTGTAATTAATGAATGGCATAAACAAAACAACAACTTTTACCAATAAAAAACATCCTTCGGAAAAAGAAGGATGTTTTAATCTGAATGGAATTACCTGAATGCCAGTTTATTCCTGTTCCAATATATTGTTCTTTACGGCGTAAAGGATCAACCCCGCTGTACTTTTAGCACCTGTTTTTACCTTGAGTTTATCCCTTATTGCTTCCACTGTTCTTGGACTAAGATCTACAATTTCTGCAATTTCTTTGGTGCTTTTTTCTTCACACATTAACCGGAGAATAAGTAGCTCTTTCTCATTTAGAGCTGCTTCCGGCTGGGCTACTTTTTGAGCCGTTATGGAATTTTTAGTTTTAAGATTGGTAAGCAAAGCTTTATTGGTAAGCGCATTGAAATAATACTCCTGCTCATAGCATGTCTTGATGGCTTCATAAATCACTTCACTATCGCTGGTTTTGCTTAGGTAGCTATTTGCACCCAGCTCCATTAACTTAGTAATCATGCTATGATCATCCATCATGGTAAGCATAATTACTTTGATATGCGGCCAATTCTTTTTTATTTCGGGTAATGCACCAATCCCATCCATAATGGGCATCTGAATGTCCAGTAGAATTACATCCGGCTGAATCATCTTAAGCATGTTTAACAGATGCATGCCGTTATCGGCTTCTCCAATAACTTTGATATCTTTTTTAGCGCTTAGTGCAGTTTTAACGCCGGCCCTGTAGAGTACGTGATCATCTGTTATCACAATTTTAATCGCATCTGTCATTGGTCTTCATTTGTGGTTTATTCATTATAAGTAGTTTACCAGGATATTGTGTGCAAGATGCTTTAAATTTCGTTATCAATATCAAGTACAACTACGCTTTATTGTATATCGGGAATTTCCGAAGAAATAGCCGGATTTACCTATTCAATCAGTTTATTTCTCATACCATACATGATCAAACCACCAATTGTTTTTACGTTCACCTTCGTTTTCATATTCTGGCGGATCGTCTCGATGGTTCTGGGACTTAGAAAAATAGTTTTAGATATTTCATCGGTAGTTTTATCTTCTGCCAGCAGTTTTAATATCTTAATTTCCTTTTCATTAAAGTGCACGGTATTATTGTTGCCATAATGCTGGCGAATGTTCTTTTTCTGCAGCAGCTTACCCATCACTGCTTTGTTAACCAGGTCATTAAAATAAAAATCATCGTTCATGCAAGTGAGAATCGCATTGTAAATCTCTTCAGGATCAGTAGTTTTTGTAAGATAAGCATTCGCCCCCATTTCCATCATTTTGCTAATCATTTGCTGATCGTCATACATGGTAAGCACAATGATTTTTAAATCCTCGTACTCTTTCCTGATTAATTCAATTGCATTTATGCCATCAATTTCGGGCATACGAATATCCATTAGCAATACGTCTGCCTTCTTAATTGCAATCTTGTGCATCATGTCTTTGCCATCCTCTGCTTCCCAAACCATTTTCAAATTCTTCTTCCCGGAAAGCGCCATCTTAATACCGTCCCTGAAAATTTTGTGGTCATCAGCAATTGCAACCCTTATCAATGTTTCTGAATTAGTAGACATGTTCAATAGCAGCTGTTTTAATAGTTCGTAAAATTAAGCATTCTATCATTAGTAAAAGTCTTTAAATACCAAATGTTTTCCTTATTTCTTGCTATTCAAATTACGCAGTGTATTATGTATGTAAACGCTGATTAACACTGCTTTATTGCGTAAAAACACCACAGTATTTTTACTTTACTAATTACCTTTTTTCACGCTTCATCATGGGTGTATTTTACGACTCAGCAAGCATTTACCGCAGCTTAAAAATCAGGTATTATTGCTGATAATTGTAAACTAAGCCCGAAATAACTTTGGTAAGTTGATTGGCATTGGGTCACTTTATCTTGATAGTTTCGACAAATAACTTTATCCAATTCCTTAAAAAAATCGTAAAACCAATTCCTGACAAAAACCTGTTTACGCTTGTGGTTTCTGATGTCAATCAACTCTTTTCTGTATTTCCAGTAAGATCACATCACTTATTCTTCCATTTTTATAGACCTTAATAAAACAAGACAGATTAAATAAATTTTAATACATTCCGCAAATCCGTTATTTTTACCGAACACTGCTTTTCTTTAGTATAACCACCTTTGCAAAAGTAAACCTACTTTCGACTGAATAGTAAATTTACTATTTCCGATTGGTACATTTACTCAATCTTATAAGTTTATAATCTGACAAATTAAGCCAAAAGCCTTTCCAGTCAAGGGCTTTAGTAATTCTACGTTACTTTAATAGTAGTACCCCTATTGTTCAGTTTGCCATTTCATAGGAAGTTTACCTGTCGAAACTATCAAGTAAAAAACCCAAAACTAAATTACTATGTACTGGAGACTGTAATTACATGAAAAAAGTAAACAATTCTAATTTTGGTTGTACGTTGTTGTTGACTATATTTGAGACAAAACTACTAACCGATTATACAAGTATTAGAATATATCGTTTACGCCTCTGAGTTATCACCTTGTATCTTTTTTCTTTTTACTATTAGAAGTATTAAGACAAAGGATTACAAGGTTTTATTTTTATACACTTGTGTAGTTGCAGCAATTCTACTGTCTTTTTTTTCTTTGCTTTTAATGGACAAACCCGATCTGATACCACGTGTAGCAAAGGTTTTTCCCGTTATTGAGTGTCCGCTCTTATGCTACTTTTACTATCTAAGTTTAGAACCCTCAAAGACGAAAAAAGCAGTTCTGCTCATTTCCGGGATTGTTTTATGTAGTGTTTTTGCGTATGACTTGCTCACCAATAAGCAGAAAGCGCCTTTTGTATTGCTATCGCTGGAGGGATTCATTTTTTCATTGATTATTTTATACTACTTCTATGAAAAAGTGAAAAATATAAATGATATTCCTATCTACTCATTAGCTACATTCTGGATTTCACTTGCTTTTCTTTTAAATTTTACGGGAACGTTCTTTTTATACTTGTTTGCTCAATCCATGAAAAATAAAAACGATTCTTCGTTCCAGGAACAATACTATATAATCTATGGATTCTTCACTATACTCAAGAATGTGTTATTATGCATTGGCATTTTT
>CAZDHQ010000412.1:0-4890 GCA_964505135.1 uncultured Ferruginibacter sp. | reverse complement strand
AGCCAAAAATATACATGGTGTATAAAAAGCTTCTCCATTGATTTGTTGTTATTGTTTAATGTGAGTAATAGTGAACCAGCTAATGTAGCTTTTCCTGTTTCGCCGATAAATTTACGGCGGCTTAATTGCTTCATAAAATGTAAGTGTATATTTTAATAAAGTTGTTTCAATAATACCTCCCAATCATCGGATGCTCCACGATTAATTTCTTCATCGCTGCCACATCAATCGTACCCTGCTGGCTATACACAATTTTTCCGCCGGGCTCCACCACAATTGTGTAAGGTATGGCGCCCTGCCATTTGGGATCCACAGCTTCTATCAATTTATATTTATCCTCCAGGCTGAATAAATAATTTTTATTCGCAGCACCTTTCGCTTTTAAAAACTTGAGCACTTTTTCTTTTTTGGACGGATCATCTGCACTGATGCTGATGAATTCAAAATCCCTCATGCGGTACATGCGGTTCATCACCACAAAATCCGGAAACTCCGCCACACAGGGCCCACACCAGGTAGCCCAGATATTAATCAGCCTTAGTTTGTCTGAATTATTTTTCAGTAAATTTTTAATGCCTGCTTCATCAATCATGTCCACATCCACTGGTTCTTTTGCCCATTGTTCATCGGCTTCTTTCAGGGTATTTTCTTTTGATGCCCATTTAATGGAGCAGCCAAATACCTTAGTGGTTTCCACTGGTACTTTTTCATTTTTCAATAGAGCTTCAATCGCATTCTTTGCATCAAAGCTGTTGGGTGTTTTGGTGGGTTTCTCTACATCATCAATTCTTCCCTGGTAACAAAGCTTTCTTTGTTTATCAAAAATAAAAATATGCGGTGTAGCTACAGGTCCATAAGCCTTCGCTACACTTTGTGTTTTGCCATCATACAAATAAGGAAAATTAAATTGTTTTTGTTTGGCTCTTAATTTCATTTCTTCGTACGTATCACTCATATCGGTATAGCCCAATTCATCCAGCCGCACTGCATTGGGATCATTGGGCATAATGGCTACTACCTGCACCCCCTTGTCTTTATAATCTTTGGTGAGTTGTATGATCCGGTCTTCATAAGCCTGTGCTGTAGGGCAATGATTGCAGGTAAATACAATCGCCAGAATATTTGCTTTAGCAAAAGAAGCCAGTGAATACATGCGTCCATCCGTTCCCGTTAGTTTAAAATCCGGTGCTGATGTACCAATGGCAAGCGTGGGATGATCTTCGGTTGTTCTGCTGCTGGCTGTATTGGCAAGCAGCAACAATAAAACAAGACAGGTAAATATTGATTTTATTTTCATACAGCATTTTAATGTGTTATGAATGATGGCTATATACCATGAAATCAGTTTTAGTAATGTTTTGCTGATACTTTTTTATCTGGTTGCACCGGTTTATTATCTGTACTGTCGTAATTTTTTTTATCACCACAACTAAGTTATACATTTAATCTCTCAAAGTATTTGCCAAAAGCTTTCATTCAATCCTGGTAAACTAATTGCTATGCCATTTAAATTGTTTGCTTCGCTTCTGTTATTATTTCTTTCACTTCATCTTACTGCCCAGCCGGTAGGTGATTTTCAAAACCATATTGATATTGGTAATCCGAAAGTGAAAGGCGCTGCCATGTATGATCCGGCCACCCAGGAATACCAGCTAAAAGGCGGCGGTTATAATATTTGGTTTAACAGGGACGAATTTCATTATGCCTACAATAAAATAGCCGGTGATTTTATTTTGACTGCCAATGTAAAATTGGTAGGCGAAGGAAAAGATCCGCATCGTAAAATTGGCTGGATGATAAGAGCAGGTGAGCAGGAAGATGCCATGCACATGAGTGCAGTGCTTCATGGTGATGGATTAACCGTATTGCAATGGAGAAAATTGCGGGGTGCATACATGAGAGATCCAGAAGATGAAATTTTTTGCAAGAAGAAAAATGCAGAGATCATTCAACTGGAACGCATTGGCAAAACCTACATCATGCGAATAGCACACACCGGTGAACCCTTGCAGGAAGTGGGCCGTGTAGAGCTGAATGAAATGCCGGATGAAGTAATGGCGGGCTTGTTTGTATGCAGCCACAATGCAGACGTGCAGGAAGAAGGCATTGCATGGAATGTAAGAATTGAAAAAACAGTACCGGATAATTACAATGGTTATAAAGATGGCGCATTAAGCAGCAAGCTGGAAGTGATCAATGTGATGGATGGAAAAAGAAAAGTAGTGTATACAGATAACGGGAGAATAGAAGCACCCAACTGGACAAAAGACGGCCAGCGTTTTTTATTCAACAAGGGCGGTAGCATCTATACTTTGCCTGTGAATGGTGGTACGCCGGAAAAAATAAATACCGGTGCAGCCAATAATAACAACAACGATCATGTAATTTCTTTTGATGGAAAAATGCTGGGCATCAGCAGCCAAAGAAGCGGTATGCCAGGTGGCGGTTCCACTGTTTACTATTTGCCAATCACAGGCGGCGAGCCTGTGATGGTGACCGACAGCACACCTTCCTACCTGCATGGCTGGAGCCTGAACGGAAAAGAAGTAGTGTACACAGCACAGCGCATTAGCAAAGAACCTGCATTCAATATTTATAAAAAGCCCATCAATGGTGGACCTGAAGTGCAACTCACTTTTAATAAAACTGGTTTGTCGGATGGCCCCGAATATTCACCGGATGGAAAATATATTTATTTCAACAGCACACAAAGCGGCACCATGCAGATCTGGCGCATGAAGCCGGATGGCAGCAACCAGGAGCAGGTAACATTTGATGAACTCAACAACTGGTTTGCACATATTTCGCCGGATGGTAAATGGATTGCATTCATTTCTTTCCCTACCACAGTTGACCCCGGGGATCATCCATTTTACAAAAGAGTGATGCTGCGGATAATGCCGGCTGCAGGTGGTGCACCACGCTGCATTGCTTATTTGTTTGGCGGGCAAGGGACCATTAACACACCCAGCTGGAGCCCGGATAGCAAGCAGTTGGCATTTATTAGTAACAGTAAATAAGTTGAACAAATTATTATGAAAACATTGGTTTTTTCTGTGCCCCTTTTGTTATTGCATGTCCTCATTTTTTCTCAGGATAAACAATTGATTGATAAAAATGCCACTGCTGAAACAAAAGCACTTTATAAAAATTTAGATAAGCTCTCCCGGCAACATATTCTTTTCGGCCACCAGCATGCCACAGAGTATGGTCATGGCTGGATGGGTGATGCCAACCGGAGTGATGTAAAATCTGTTACCGGCTCTCATCCTGCAGTAATTGGTGTAGACTTTGGTGGTTTACCAATGCGCCGGATGCTGATAAACCAGCAGCAAGAGAAAAATTAATTAGCACTATTTCGGATACCTATAACCGTGGTGGCGTGATTACGGCGGCCTGGCATTTTTCTAATCCAACGTCCGGCGGTGGTTTTTACTGGAAGGATAGTATTTCAAAACCGGCGGTAAAATTGATGATACCTGGCGCTGCTTATCATGAGCAGTACAAGGCGATATTGAAATCCATTGCTGAATTAATGCATGCCGCTAAAGGCAAAGACGGCAAACTGGTGCCCATGATCTTCAGGCCTTACCATGAGCTGGATGGTGATTGGTTTTGGTGGGGCAGGGCACATTGCAGCGCAGATGAATTGAAATCCCTTTGGCGCTTTACCGTAAGTTATCTAAGAGATACGCTGCAGGTACATAATTTAATTTATGCATTTTCTCCTGATTGTACTTTCACTAACGTGGAGGCATACACGGAAAGATACCCCGGCAATGACTGGGTGGATATGGTAGGTATAGATGATTATGCTGATTTTGGAAGAGACGGACATTATGACCTGGATGCCGGTTTTAAGAAGCTAAAAATTGTACATGATTTTGCTGTAAAGAATAAAAAGCTGGCTGCATTTACAGAAACAGGTTTGGAATCTATACCAGATACTACCTGGTGGACAGATAAATTGTTAGCTACCCTGCAAAGAGAAAAACTACAGCTCTGCTATGTATTAGTATGGAGAAATGATAGCAGGATCGCCACTCATTTTTATGCACCCTTCCCCGGCCAGTCGTCTGAAAAGAATTTTATTGAATTTTATAACAGCCCCTATACACTATTTGAAAGAGATTTAAAAAATATATACAAATGAAAAAATTACAAGTGCTGATGGTTGCTCTTATACTGCTCACTAACGGTTACGCACAGCCGGTAAAGAAACACGGACAGCTACAGGTAAAAGGAACCCAATTGGTAGATAAAAATGGAACCGCAACCGTATTGCATGGAATGAGCTTTGGCTGGCACAATCTATGGCCAAGATTTTATAATGCCGGTGCAGTTCATGAGCTGGTTAAGGAGTGGAAATGCAATGTGATCAGGGCTTCCATGGGTATTGAACTTAATGACAGCGGATATTTAAAAAGCCCGGAGCGCTCCATACAATTGATGGAAAATGTAATTGATGCCTGTATAAAAGAAGGCGTATATGTATTGATTGACTGGCATGATCATAATATCCATCAACAACAATCCATTGAGTTTTTTGAACGCATGGCAAAAAAATACGGCAAGTATCCAAATGTGATCTATGAAATTTACAATGAACCTGATTACGAGACGTGGGCTGAAGTAAAAGCTTACTCAGAAGCCGTGATCAAAACCATCAGGGCGATTGATCCCGACAATATCATTTTAGTAGGTTCACCCAAGTGGGATCAAAGTGTACATGAACCTGCTGCAGATCCTATCAAAGGATACAGCAACCTAATGTATACGATGCATTTTTATGCAGGCACACACAAACAATGGCTGCGTGACCGTACAGACGAAGCCATGAAACAAGGCCTGCCCATTTTTATTTCTGAATGCGCCGGCATGGAAGCCACT
>CAZDHQ010000411.1:0-4895 GCA_964505135.1 uncultured Ferruginibacter sp. | reverse complement strand
GTGAAGAGAAACCTGAACAAGGTACAAGGCTTTTTGTTTTTTTTTGGCTTGTTATATAAAAGGCGGAAAAAAATTCACGCTGCCATTTTGTATACCTCGGAATTTAGTCAACTGGTATATTATCGTATTTTATCTAAACTGTTTGGATTTAAACTTGTAATCCAATATGTTGAACACAGGTCTTCTATTGAGGAAAGGAGTGCATTTACGACAAGATTAAATGACCGGCTCTTTGACAAACATTGTGCTGCTTACTGCGATGGTGTGATGGGTATAAGTGAATTTTTAATTTCAGAAATTCGCAAGCAAGATCCTAAAAAGCCGATTGTGAAAGTGCCCGTGATCTGTGATTTTAGAGATTTTGAAATTTTTGATGCAGCCAATCCAGGTTTTAAATATTTCCTTTATTGTGGAACCCTGAATTACGTACCCGTGATTTACTTTGTTCTTTCGTTCTACGAAAAAGTACGTTCAGAAAATTTGTACAATGACAAGATCATGTTCATCATCGGCGGCGGTGATCAGAAAGTTTTTGCACAGATAGAAGAAGCTTTTAAAAAAAGCAAGTATAGTGAGGATATTGTATTTTATAAGAACATGGCTTATAACAATATTATTCCACTTTACAAATCAGCTGATTTGCTGATCATTCCTTTAAGAAACAATATCCAGGATATTGCCCGTTTTCCACACAAGGTAAGCGAATATACTGCATCCGGTCGCCCCTTAATATCTTCTAATATTGGAGAATTGAAACACTATTTTGCGGATAAGCAAACAGCACTTCTTGCGGCAGATTACAACGTGGATGTATATGTTGACGCACTAAGAAGAATGCGTACTGAAAATATAAGTTTTGAAGAAATAGGAAAGGCTGGCTATCAAGTTGGGTATAATAATTTTCATTATCAGTCAAACGTTGCTAGTATAAAAGCTTTTCTTGATTCCTTATAAATAGCCGCTGAATAACAATAGAATTCACTGAATTGATATAGCCATACTTTCTTATCCCAATAGTAGTAAGTAATAGCTACTTACAAATTTGAATTGTATATAGTGTTTTTTAATTTGTTGATTGCCATCACCCGCTGATTATATTGTTCACCATCCTCAAGATACCATGCCTTACGATCTTTTAATATTTTGGCCGGAGATCCTCCAATCAAAGTATTTTGCTGATCAAAACTTTTATTTACCATTGAGTTTGAGCTAATGGTGATGTTATCATTTAATTCAATGTTACCCACAATAATCACACCTGTAGAAAGGTAAACATTATCACCGATATTAATTTTATCCTTAGCAGTTATACAGGTGCAGGTATGTAATACACAATTTGCTCCTACCCGAGCCTTTGAATTAACAACGATAGTGCCATAGTGAGGAATAAATAACCCTGGTCCAAACACATTGGGCGGAATACTAAAGCCTAACTTTACACTGATTTTTCTGAACTTAATTTTATAATATTTATTAAGAATTTTACTAAATACACCTTTCCTGCAATTTTGAAAATATTCTACTTTCCTCAAGAGTACCATAAACTTTGCAAGGTAGTCCGGTTCAAAAAGTAGTTTAATCTTGCCAGAAAAACTTGGTTTACTCCTTCCTGATATGATTCTGTCTGCCTCTTTATAAAAAATAAAGTCCTTCTTGCTTTGTATCATAAAATCTATTATTGAACAAATTTTGATGTTTTGATAAACTAAATCCTTACGGAAACGCACCTTATGTAAGGATTGTTCCTAACAAAGATATATGCAAAGAAACTTGTAAGATATTTATTGAAACCAGCTGATGACAGTCGGAGTAGAAACTAGATTGATCTAAGGAAAGTATTGCTCAACATATTAGCGGAATTGCTATTCCACCATTTCACTTTTGGGATAATCAAAAAACCATAAACTCTTTTCAGCTTTTTCAAATTCACTCCATTTGGAAGCAGCCACAGTAACACCAAACATACCGCAGGTGGGCATGTTATCCAATTTGATATTTTTTACAAGGCGATTTATAAAATCTGTAATTCCCGGGTTATGAGTAAAAACAGCGACGGAATCATACTTATCATCAAATCCTTTTACCAATTCAAGAATTAATTCTGCCGGAGCATGGTAGAGTTCAGGCATCAATATTATTTCAGAATCTTTTTTTCCAAACTCGTCACAAAACAGCGCTGCTGTTTTTTTGGCTCGTTTTGCGGAACTTGAAACAAAAGCATCAATTTTTATCTTCTTTTTTAATAGCCGCCTGGCCATTTGAGGTGCATCTCTTTTTCCCCGTTCGTTTAAAGGACGATCAAAATCGCTTAAGCTGCCAATGTCCCAACTGCTTTTGGCATGTCTTATCATGATCAGTTTTTTCAAACCAGAACTTGTACCCGAGTCCACCGGGCTATAGCATTTATTGTCGGATAATATCATCCCCTAAATGATTTATCAGCTTATAATAATTAACAGTAACAGTTTATGGGGACACAGATCTTAAACGAAGATAACTTAATTAGTAACCTCTAACATTTTTACCTTCCATGAAATTCATAAACGCTTTATTACATACTTTATTACCGCCAGGCGTTGGATAGTTGCCCGTAAAATACCAGTCGCCAGTATTAGTTGGACAAGCCATGTGCAGGGTTTCAATGGTTTGATAAATTACATCCACTTTTATATCCTTCACTTCTTTTGGCGTTATTAACTGGGCAATCTTTTCGGATATTTCTTCCTGGGTAAATGGTTTATATACTTTCCTTACCAGGTTTTCTGTATGAAGCTGGTTGGTTCTTTGCAGTTCTTTGCATTGTGCAAGTATATCGTCAAGTAATTGATCTTGCTTTCTTTCATATAGCAGATCAATCGCTGCCCTAAAAGCAATAAAATCGCCCAGTTTGCTCATGTCTATACCATAGCAGTCAGGGTATCTAATTTGTGGTGCAGAAGATACCACAATAATTCTTTTGGGATTTAGCCTGGCAAGCATCCTGATAATGCTTTGTTTTAAGGTAGTACCTCTTACAATGGAATCATCAATTACTACCAATGTATCTTCATAAGGCTTAACGGTGCCATAGGTAATATCGTAAACATGCTGCACCATTTCATTACGGCTTTCATCCTCCGTAATAAATGTGCGAAGCTTTACATCTTTGATGGCAATTTTTTCAATTCTCACCTTTCGGCTTACCATTTCGGTTAGTTTGGCTGCATCAAAGTCTTTTTCCCAGGATAATATTTTTTCAATTTTTACCCTGGTTAAATAGTCTTCGGCGCCTTTTTGCAGTCCATAAAAAGCGATCTCGGCTGTATTGGGTATAAAGGAGAAAATGGTATTTTTCAGATCGTAATTAATGGCTTTTAAAACGGGCTCACTCAGGTAGTAACCCAGGGCAATTCTTTCTTTATAAATTTTTTCATCACTGCCGCGGCTAAAATAAATTCTTTCAAAGCTACAGGCTCTTCTTTCTTTTGGTTCAAGAATTTGCTCAATGCTATAATTGCCGGCAGCATCCACTATAAGGGCGCAGCCGGGCATTAGTTCCTTCACTTCATTTTCACCCACATTAAAAGCCGTTCTGATAGCAGCTCTTTCACTTGCAGCCACTATCACATCTTCATTAACATAATAATAAGATGGACGTATCCCATTTGCATCCCTCATTACAAAACTGCTTCCATTACCCAGCAGGCCAGAAAAATTAAAGCCGCCATCAAATAGGGGCACTGCCTTTTTAAGCACCTTGGCTATATCCAGGTGACCGGGGAAAGCCTCATCGGCCTTTACTAAAAAATGATGGATTACTTCCATCATTGCAGCTAAATCACTTTGTTTTTGAAAAACGCCGGGTTCCATATTAACCAGGCTAAAAAGTTCCTCTGTATTAACCAGGTTAAAGTTACCAGCCAATGCAAGATTCCTGGCAGGGATGGTGTCACGTTTTATAAAAGGATGACAAAACTCAACATTATTTTTTCCCTGTGTTCCATACCGCAGGTGCCCCAGCAATAATTCACCCAAAAAATTAATATGGCCTTTCATCAGTCCTGGGTGGCTTTTAATATTTGGCTGGTACTTTTCAATCTCCTGTATCTCTTTACCGATTTGGCTAAAAAGATCAGCTATTGGCTGATTGGCGTTGCTGCGTATGCGGTGCAGAAAAGGATATCCTGGTTCTACATCAAGCTTTACAGTGGCAATACCGGCTCCATCCTGGCCCCTATTGTGCTGCTTTTCCATCAGCAGGTAGAGCTTGTTGAGGCCGTACATTACGGTTCCGTATTTCTGAAGGTAATAACTGAAGTTTTTGCGAAGGCGAATGTAGGCAACACCACATTCGTGTTTAATTTCGTCGCTCATTTAAATGATGTGAGGCGCAAAGTTAATTGAAGTATAACAAAAATCCCGGCTTAATAACCGGGATACATTAATAAATATGTTAAGCTTTTACAATCCACTTATGCAAATACCAATTTGATAGGGTTTAATGGCTGGTCCTACACCATCTTTAAGCAAAGAATTAAGTTGGTAAGTACCTACCAGCGAAAAGTTACCAATGCCAATTCTTGCAGTAGCATCAAACCTGGTTCCGTTGAAATATGATTTTTTACTTTCTTTTAATGTGTATGAATTAATGGTAGATCCTGCTGCGTTTTGTAATGTCTTACCTTTAGTGTGTGCATTAATTAATGTTCCTACCTTTATACCTAAAGCCGCTTTCCAGCTTTTTTCTTTCTCAGGATTAAATACATATCGCAGTTCGATAGGTACTTCAGCGAACACCGTTACCAGCTTGTATTTTTTAAAATGATCTGCAGAATCTACATTTTTAAATGCAAGTGTTCCGGATGTACTTTTTAGATCAATAGATGTTTTTTTGAAGAAAATATTGCTACCGTTGA
>CAZDHQ010000410.1:0-4900 GCA_964505135.1 uncultured Ferruginibacter sp. | reverse complement strand
CTATTGATGTATTGCAGTTTCCTTATGTAATCGAAAATGGCAAATTATTTTTCGTGGGGGAAGGATGGAAAAGCAAATTATGGGATTGGGGAGTGATGGAGTTTGAGAAAGAAACCAAATTTGTGGCAGCCAAAACCGGAGATGCATCTGCCCTCGGCGATTACAGTAAATACACGGCTACTGAAATAAAGTACGGACTGGTAAGAATGCACAATCATTTTACAAGAAAACCAGCATTGGGAAATTACTTGGTACTTCGACACAGCGCAAGGGATCATGCAGGTGTTTTTATTGTGGACAGCAAAAATGTTTCTATTGAAAACATGAACCTGTATCAAACTGGCGGGCTTGGTTTGCTGGCGCAATACTCCGAAAACATTTTGTTTAGAAACGTAAATGTGGTGCCCAATGCTGCCAAGAAAAGAATATTAAGTGGTCACGATGACGGCATCCATGTTTCCAATTGCAAAGGGCAGTTAACGGTGGATGGTTGTAAATTTTTAGCGTTGATGGACGATCCCATCAATGTGCATGGTACCAGTGTGCAGATCATTGAAAAACTCAGCGATAAAAAACTGCTTTGCAAATTCATGCATGAACAAAGCATTGGCTTTACCTGGGCGCTGAAAGATGATGTAGTAGGTTTTATTGAAAACGATGCAATGAATACAGTTGCCACTGGCAAGATTGCATCTTTTAAAGCAAGAGATGCGGTATTCTTTGAAGTGGAATTTGAACAACCCATTCCTGCTAGCATTACCCAAGGTGATGCATTGGAAAATCTTACGTGGACACCGGATGTGGAAATTAAAAACAGTTTTTTTGGCAGCAACCGTGCCCGTGGTATCTTAATGACTACACCTGGCAAAGTGGTGATTGAAAACAATGTGTTTGAATCAAGCGGTTCAGCAATTTTGATTTCAGGAGATGCGAATGGCTGGTTTGAATCGGGTGCTGTAAAAGACGTAACCATTCGTAACAATGTGTTTAATGCGCCTTGTATGAGTTCGATGTACCAGTTTTGCGAGGGTATCATCAGCATTTATCCAGTAATTCCAAAACCGGATATCAATAAACCCTTTCATAAAAACATCCGGATTGAAGGCAATACCTTTCATCCCTTTGATTATCCTGTGTTATATGCACTATCAACAGAAGGATTAACATTCAATAACAACACCATCATCCGTTCCAATATCTATGAACCTTTTCATCACCGCAAGCAAATGCTCACATTTGAAGGCTGTAAAAAAATACAGGTGATGGGTAATAAAATGGAAGGAGAAGTATTGGGTAAAAATATTCAATTAACGGGTACTAAGCCATCAGAATTGAAACTGGATAAGAAGCAGCAATTGAGCGTGAATGTAAACCCTCTGTAATAGCTCGCAGGATATACATATAAAAATGCCGGCTTTACAGTATAAGGCCGACATTTTTATTTCTGCACCGCTCTCATTATATCAACCAATAAATACAACACAATCCTACCTGTATCGGACATCATATCCTTTAACATACTTTTTAAATTAGCAGTTATTCGTTACCGGTAGTTGACTGTGCTCCCTAATTTGGGGAACAATCGTGGATTATATTACACACCAAAACCACGCTGACACTTGTTTTAACAAGTAGGCTTCTTTTTGGCAAGGTTTTTTTTAATATACAATCAAACAAAAAAGATTAATCATGAAAAAGATAGCTAACAACATTATTGCAAAAGTGTCAATGCTTTTTTTACTGGTAATAACGAACATGCAACTGTGGGCACAGGCGGCAACAGGTTCAAATGATAGTCCTTTAAATGACGCAATGAACAAGCCCGCTTTCTGGGTAGGTGTGGCACTATTTATTGCATGTATCGCAGGATTCTTCTTAGTAGGTCGTGATAAGAAAGAAGAACAGTATAGATAAGCAGGATCTTAAAATAAATTATGAAGGAGTGTTAACAGCACTCCTTTTTTTTGCAGCCTGTTTATTCAATTATTGCAGCATCTTTATCCGGCTTTGCATAAGCATACCGGTTGATCAATGAGGTTTGATAGTATCCATCTGTTCCATTGCTGCAAACGCTGCCTGCTTTATCCAGGTGTAAGAACCCATCTGCAGTAAGAAACGCATCATCCAAATAGATTGCTTTAATTTTTCCAATCACTAAAAATGTATCATTGAGTTTGATAGGCATAATTTCTTCCAGGGTCAATGCATATTTTACCACACTTTCTTTTACAAACGGTGCTTTACTGTATTCAGTGAACTCTGTATTCAAACCCACCACATCAAATTCATTTACATGCTCGGGGTACTTGGCACTGGTTTGATGTGCCTGCTGAATGTATTCCTGCCGAATATGATTAATGGTGTACTCACCGGTAGCACTGATATTCGCAATGGTATGTGGTGCAGCTTTCAAAGGCCGATTGATATAACCTACCAACGGCGGATTAGATCCGATATGAACTATACTGCTAAACACCGCCAGGTTTGGTTGACCATTGGTATTGACTGTGCCAACAAGACTCACTGGCTTAAATCCTGTGAGTGAATTAATAAAATTAGCCCGGTAAAAACGTTCCCAGGAGCTGATCTGTTCAGTAGTAAAAATTTGCATAGCGTTAGTTAGTAGCATACAAACATTTTAGTGGCTATTTTGTTTGTACGAGTAGAAAAATGAAAGCTGTTCATGGATAATCACCACCAACTGACTGCTGCGGATATTGACCGCATCATAGAAATGGCCTGGGAAGACCGTACGCCTTTTGAAGCCATCGAATTACAATTTGGATTAAAGCAGCAGGATGTAATTGACATCATGCGCAGAGAAATGAAAGCATCCAGTTTTAAAATGTGGCGACAACGAACCAAAGGAAGACATACCAAACATGCAGCATTAAGAGGGGATGACATCAATCGTTTTAAATGCGGCAGGCAAAGAACCATTTCGTTAAACAAGATCAGCAAACGATGAATACAACACCGGTAAAACAGCGTTACTTTTTTACAGGATACAAAGAAATACTGAATGCTGTTGATGCAATCAACCCGGTTAAATATGCCGTTACCAGGAATTTTACTGATGGTGCCGTCACAAGATTATCACCATACATATCAAGAGGTGTGATTTCCGGCAGGCAGGTATTACAGGCTGTTTTACAGAAAGGATATACATCTACCCAAATCATTAAACTAATACAGGAGCTGGCCTGGCGGGAATATTTTCAAAGAGTGTGGCAACATTTAGGAGAACGCATTTGGCAGGACATTAAACAACCACAGCAGCCTGTTTTACATCATCAAATGATTACGGCTATCAATAATGCAAACACAGGCATTCACGCAATAGATGAGCATATTATTGAACTATACAATACAGGTTACATGCACAATCACCTGCGCATGTACACCGCATCGATAGCGTGTAATATTGCACAGGCACACTGGCTGCAGCCATCAAAGTGGATGTACTATCATTTGCTGGATGGAGATATTGCCAGCAACACCTGTAGCTGGCAATGGGTAGCCGGCAGTTTTGCATCAAAAAAATATTTTTGCAACCAGGAAAATATTAACCGCTATACCGGCGGCAGTCAAACCCATACTTTTCTTGATCAATCTTATGAAGAAGTGATGGATATGCCGGTTCCGGAGATATTATCTCAGACCTGCAGCTTAGAACTTAAAACAAAATTGCCGGAAACAAAACTACCGGTATTGGATATACGCAAGCCAACACTCATCTATAATAGCTATAACCTTGATCCCGTTTGGCGAAAGGAAAATGATGCCAATCGCATTCTTTTACTGGAACCCTCACATTTTAAGCTATATCCTGTAAGTAAAAAAGTAATGGATTTTATCCTTGTCCTGGCTGAGAATATTCCTGAGTTGCAGACTTATACCGGAGAGATCAATGATATTGTGAACCTTTACAATGATGATGATGCAATAAAGCGAATGATCATTTCCAAAAAGCATCCGGCCTTTTCTCATTACCCAGGCGTAAAAGATGATTACGAGTGGATATTTGGTGAGGTAACCAATTACTATCCATCTTTCTCCGCCTATTGGAAAAAATGTGAAAGATATCTTTACAAATTATAATTATGCTGGTTGATAAATTGATGCTGTTCTTTTGCTAACTATTTTCTACTTTTCAATAAAAGTATAGCATGATCAGCATTAAATCATTCACACAAATGGCACTCTCTTTTCCACATACAGAACAGGTGACGCATTTTGAAAGAATTGGCTTTAAGGTAACAGGTAAACCTATGTTTACTACATTGCTTGAAAAAGACCATACCGTAAACGTTTTTTTAAGACCGGAAGAGCAATCTGTATTTTGTCAAATTGATCCGGAGAATATTTACCCCGTGCCCAACAAATGGGGAGAAAAAGGCGCTACCACTTTTAAGTTGCAATCGGTGAAGAAAGAAATATTGATGGAAGCTTTGTTATCAGCTTATAACGACATTATTCAAACAAAAACAAAAAAGAAGTAATTCAACAGCATTATAAACATCTATATTATGTCAATCTTATTGTCACCACTTACAATAAAAGATATCACGTTTAAAAACCGCATTGTGGTTTCACCTATGTGCCAATACAGTGCAGTAGATGGTTTTGCCAATAACTGGCACCTGGTACACCTGGGCAGCCGTGCTGTAGGTGGTGCTGGTTTGATTATACAGGAAGCAACAGCGATATCTCCTGAAGGAAGAATTTCTGCAGCCGATGCAGGTCTCTATTTAGATGCTCATATTGAAAAATGGAAAGAGATCACTGATTTCATTAAACAACATGGTACAGTAGCAGGTATTCAGTTAGCACATGCAGGAAGGAAAGCCAGCTCCGCAGTTCCATGGAAAGGCGGCAAACAAATCAAGCAGGCCGAAGG
>CAZDHQ010000409.1:0-4903 GCA_964505135.1 uncultured Ferruginibacter sp. | reverse complement strand
CCGTTGGTCCCTTTTCAATATAAGCCCCACCTGTGTTCTGGTTGTTATTTTCAAGGGCTGTGAAAACATCATGAATGGTAATGCCGTATGATTTTAATTTGGCAGGGTCCACTGCAATTTCATATTGCTTTAGCTTGCCACCAAAGCTGCTTACTTCCGCCACGCCTTTTACGCCCAGCAATTGCCTGCGTACAATCCAGTCCTGCAGCGTTCTTAATTCTGTTTCTGTATACTTGGTTTCATAGCCAGGTTTGGGTCGCAATACATATTGGTATATTTCTCCAAGCCCTGTACTAATGGGTCCTAATTCTGGCGAACCTATACCCTGAGGAATTTGTGTCTTAACCACGTTGAGTCTTTCTGCTACCTGCAGCCTTGCCCAGTAAATATCTGTTTCGTCATTAAATACAATGGTAACAAGCGATAGACCAAAACGGGAGAAACTTCTTATCTCTTTAATCCCGCTGATATTGCTATTAGCCTGCTCTATTGGAAAAGTAATCAATCGCTCTATATCAGTGGCGCCATAAGAAGGGGCCACCGTAATTACCTGCACCTGGTTATTGGTAATATCGGGCACTGCGTCAATGGGCAGTTTGGTTACCTGGTATGCTCCATAGCCCATAAGTCCAAGTGTAAAGAGAATGATGATTAACTTATTCCTGATGGAAAAATTGATAATGCTATTCAGCATGATTAAAATGTTGATCAGTTAATAAATAAGATAACATGCAGCAATTCTACGGCTGCAATAAATAACTAGTTAGAAATGATTAACAATTTCGGGGAGGCTGCCAAATATTGGAGAGAAAAAAGAAATCAATTCCTGCTTCATCATGCAGGGTAAAATTATTGGTATGGATATAAACGGGTCTGCTTATTTCGGCTGTATAATGATTGGGTAAAAATGGCGAGAGGCTGGTGTTAGTGCATCCATCATGAGATTTAAATGGCAGCTTCATGTCCTTATCGTAGTCTGCATCTTTCACATCTCCATTTGCGTAGTGCATATTCAGGAATTCCATCAGCGTCAAACTGTTTTTTTGCCCTTTGTGTTCATAGTAATGGTTTACTAAAAAAGGCAGTTTCAGTAACTGGCTCAGTTCCGTTGTTGAGAAAAGATAAACGGATAGCAGTGATATGGCGATGAGTTTTCTCAAGGGTGTAAAGATATTTATTTTACAGCATTAATGTGTAGCATAAGTTACAGTAAGGTATTGGTTGTTGCTTATCTCATTGTTAATATTGATGTTGTCGTTAATTTAATTGGGTTTGTCTATATTTACAGCATGACCATTACTCAATTGGAATATATCATTGCTGTAGATACTTACCGGCATTTTTCTGTGGCAGCAGAACAGTGTTTCATCACTCAGCCCACGCTTAGTATGCAAATACAAAAGTTGGAAGATGACCTGGGTATCAAAATTTTTGACAGAAGCAAGCAACCAGTCATTCCCACAGAAATGGGTGAGGAAATCATCAAGCAGGCAAGGGTAATCATACATGAAGTGAAGATGATGCAGCAGATCATCAAAGACCGGCAGGGCCTATTGCAGGGAGAATTGAGAGTGGGAATTATTCCTACATTAGCGCCCTATCTATTACCATTATTTCTTCAATCATTCTTGCAAAAATATCCTGATATCAAGATCAGGGTAAAAGAAATGACTACTGATGTGGTCATTGAAAAATTGAAAACGGGCAGAATTGATGCAGGTTTATTGGTAACACCTTTGCAGGATAACAGTATTATTGAATATCCCTTGTTTTATGAAGAGCTGGTGGCCTATGTTTCCAAATCCAATGCAGCGTATAAAAAGAATTATGTGTTGGCCGATGATATTGACCTGAAAGAATTATGGCTGCTGGAAGAAGGGCACTGCTTCAGGAGCCAGATCATTAATCTGTGTGAACTAAAAAAGCAATCAGCAGAGAGCCATTTTGAATACGAGGCCGGCAGTATAGAAACACTGCGTAAAATGGTGGAGATGAACAGGGGTATCACCATACTTCCTGAATTGGCTACCATGGATTTTACGGTGAAGCAACAGAACATGGTGCGTCATTTTAAGTCGCCGGCCCCGGTAAGAGAAGTGAGTGTTGTTACTCACCGTAACTATGTAAAGAAAAAACTGGTGGATGCATTAAAGGAAGAAGTGTTAGCTTCGCTGCCTAAAAAAATCAGTTTAAACAAAGGCAATAACACCATTAAAATTTAAACCATGGCAATAGAAAAAGGACAATTAGCACCCGGCTTTACATTATTCGATTCAGACAAAAACAAGGTAAGCCTTGAAGATTTTAAAGGCAAAAACGTAGTACTACTGTTTTTTCCGCTGGCGTTTACCAGTGTTTGTACAGCCGAACTCTGCAGTGTGAGGGACAATATCGCTGCATATAACAATGCCAATGCGCAGGTATTGGGTATTTCAGTGGATTCTCTTTTCACCTTGGGCAAGTTTAAAGCTGAACAGCAACTAAATTTCCCGGTATTAAGTGATTTTAATAAAACTGCATCAAAGGATTACGGCGTTTTATACGATGTTTTCCCGGCTTTTGAGATGCAGGGCGTAAGTAAAAGAGCTGCATTTGTAATAGATGGCAACGGCTTAGTTCAATATAGTGAAGTATGCGCTACACCAGGTGATCAACCTAGTTTTGAGAAAATAATGGAAACACTTGGCAGTTTATCATAATGCCAGTTAAAGACCTCAAAAAATAACCGCTGAAAACAATATTTTGGCGGTTATTTTGTTTTATGGGCAGCGAGGCGGTTTTACGTAAAATGTTTATATTTACAACACTGAAAAAGACTTTTACCATATTGGCATTTCTTACTGGGTTCATTTTTAGCAGCTTTGCACAGCAAAAGCCGTTGGCTACTAACATCAGCAGTGCAAAAGTGGCTAAGTATTATCCTAACCCTGCCACCAATATTATCAATTTTGATATTGCCAACACTTCAGACAATACACTTACACTCCAGCTTTACAATTTTATGGGCCGAAAAGTGAGTGAGTCAATTGTCAATTCTCCTAAGATCACATTTTTGCTGGATGGTTTTTATCGTGGCATCTATATTTACCAGTTGAGAGACAGGAACGGTAAAATTGTAGATTCAGGCAAGTTCCAGGTGGTGAAAAACTAAACAGTTTGATGTTTAAGGTTTAAAGTTAATAGACCTAAACTCAGAGTACATATGGATTCTCCTGATTAAAAGTTGCTGTTGCAATTCCATAGCACCGCAGCTTAATAACAAAATCTTACATCAGCCATCTTCAAATCAGCCATTTCCTACACTGCATTTACCACCAACAAATTCTTAATAACCTCTTTGCTAAACTGCTTTTGCATTTTATTATTGATTCTTACATGAAAGCTGTTATCGTATTCTTCAATTGATTCCACTATTATTTCATCGCCAAGAGCAAGACTGTTCTTAGTGAGAAATTTAAGGAAGGCATTAGAGTGTTCTGCCACACCTATGAAATTGACCGTATCACCTACGTTGCAATCAAGTAAAGGCTTGCTGAGGGATTTGGCAAAATTTCCCTTTGCGTCCGGTATTAAATCGCCATGCGGATCTGTTTTAGGGTAGCCTAAATGTTTGTCCAATTGTGCTATCAGGTCTTCGCTTACCACATGCTCCAGCTGTTCTGCAATTTCATGTACTTCATCCCACTTAAAGCCAAGCTTATTTACTAACCAAACTTCCCACAGCCGGTGCTTGCGAATGATGTTTACCGCTATTTGTTTGCCCTGCTCTGTAAGCTTTACCCCACGTGACTTCTCATAACTGATCAGTTTACGGTTAGCCATTTTTTTTACAAAATCTGTAACCGAAGCTGCACTTACTTCCAGCTCTTCTGCCAAGGCAGAGGTACTCACCATAGCGCCTGTTTTCTCATGCAGTTTATAAATGGCTTTTAGATAATTTTCCTCCGTAAGTGAATACATTTTAGCTGTTTTTACAAAAATGTACATTTTTTACTGAAAATAAAATTAGGTTTGCCTAAATTTATATTTCCGTAAGCAAAATAAATAACCTTTGTCAACAAAATTTTTATTAACCTGCTTCTTGATGGCGGCCAAAATGCTTTTTGGCCAGGTAAATATTACCGGGTCGGTGGTAGCTAATAGCAATCCAGTGCCAGCTGCTACAGTGTTTCTCAAAGGAAAATATATTATATGTGATACGTTAGGGAATTTCAACTTCAACAACTTAACTCCTGGTAACTACACTATAAAAGTTGATGCAATTGGCTATAGGCATCTAACAAAGCAAATAATGGTGAATGATAAGAGTCTACCGTTGATTTTAGAATTGGACAGAGACAATGTATTAAATGAAGAAGTAGTGATTTCTGGTACCATGAAACCAGTTAGTAAAATGGCTTCGCCCATTTTGGTAGAAGTGTTTACGCCTGCATATTTCAAAAAAAATCCCTCGCCAAATATTTTTGAAAGCCTGCAAATGGTAAATGGGGTGCAGCCCCAGCTTAATTGCAATGTATGTAATACAGGAGATATTCATATCAACGGGATGGAAGGCCCTTACACCATGATACTAATAGATGGTATGCCGATAGTGAGCAGTCTTGCCACCGTATATGGTCTTGCAGGTATTCCTAATAGCATGGTAAAGAGAATTGAGATTGTAAAGGGGCCTGCTTCTACTTTATATGGAAGCGAAGCTGTTGGCGGCTTGATCAATATCATTACCAAAGATCCATCATCGTCGGAACGGCTGAAACTGGATTATTCAGTAACACAAATTGGTGAACACAGTATTGATGTATCTGCTGCTAAGAATGGAGAAAAGTTAAGCTCATTACTGGGGGTGAACTATTTCAACTTTAACCAACGACGGGATATTAATCACGACAATTTCACTGATCTT
>CAZDHQ010000408.1:0-4903 GCA_964505135.1 uncultured Ferruginibacter sp. | reverse complement strand
AGATCTGGCGTAACTTCATCAAGCCCTGTAAGATGGTGAGTTGTGATTTATCAATACCCTGCTGGTCAATAGTGCCCATGATTTTATCACGGTAGCTGTTTCGATATGCCTCGTAAATCTTGCGCTGCTCTTTCTCCATTTCACAGAACAAAATCGTTTCTGTTTTCTCAGGAAGATCTTTTGCTACCTGTTCTTTTGTTCTTCTTAAAATGAATGGGTACAATAGTTTGCGTAGATGTTCTTTTTGTTCCTGTTCACCAAACTTATCAATGGGTGTAGCAAACTCATTTCTAAAAAACTCCATACTACCCAGCAATCCGGGGTTCAGGAAATTCATTTGAGCAAACACATCAAAAGTGTTATTCTGCAATGGCGTACCGCTCATGCAGATTTTGTTTTTACCATTCAGCAAACAAGCAGCCCTGGTAACTTTTGATGCAGGATTTTTTATTGCCTGGCTTTCATCCAACACGATATAATCATAATCAATCTTCATCAACACCTGTATATCGCTCCGAAGAGTTCCGTAAGTAGTGATAATCACATTCGCTTTTTGCAATGTTTCTACATCCCTGGTACGCATGCTTCCATGATGAATCAACCAGGTTAATTCAGGCGTAAATTTTTTGATCTCGTTTTCCCAGTTATAGATCAGTGTGGTTGGGCAAATTACAATCGCCTTGATATTGCCTTCTCTTGTTCTGTAATGATGCAACATGGCCAACGCCTGCACGGTTTTACCCAAACCCATATCATCAGCCAAAATACCTCCCCAGCCAACATCATTTAAATAATTCAACCATTGAAAGCCTGCTGTTTGATAAGGTCTCAGTATGGGCTGTAATTGCGCCGGTGGTGTAGTTTCCGGTATTTGTTTAAACTCTCTTAATCGCTCAAACTTTTCATCCAACGCAAAACTTAATTCAGAGGCATCCCTGTTTTCATACAGCTCATCTATCACACTCATGTGATATTTAGATAGCCTCAGTTTATCTGTTTTTCCGTCGCCTACTTTAAACAGCAATGAATATCGCTTCAGCCATTCATCGGGTAAAATACCCAATGTGCCATCACCTAACTGTACAAAAGACTGCTTTGCCGCTAATGCTTTTTTAATATCGGTAATGCCTACACGCTGTCCTTCAAATTCAATTTCTATTTTGGCATCAAACCAATCCAACCCACTACTTACATGTATATGGGTAGAAGGCCTTGCTGTATTAAAACGAAAATTACGTAATGCTTCAAACCCATATACCGGCACTTTCTTTTCCTTCATTGCATCAATGAATAAAAAGAACCAGTTATTACGCAGCACATCTGCACCTTTCAAAAAAAGACTGTTGCCTTCCTGCGGAATAATAAACTGGGAATGCAAAGCAGATAACGAATCAATAAATTGCTGTTCCGCTTCTTTGTTCCGATGAACAATTAATATTTTATCTCCATCTGGAATGGTAATGGTATCTCTATCCGTGGCTTTTGTTTCTATGCCTTTGTAATTGAATACTGGCTGGAACACAAGGTAGTCGCCTTTTTCCTGCAGCATCAATTTTACTTCTGGCTCACCACTTTTAATTTCCTTAATAAGTGATTTATCAAACTCTACCTGGTATTCATTGGTAAGCGGAATAATGGTTTTCTGCATCTGGGCAGCCCAGTTTTCTTTACTGAGTTTTACATTACCCTTCTTTAAAAACTTTTCAGCCTGCAATGAATCTTCCGGCTTTTGCCATAGATAAAAAACATGGTTGTATAAAAAGAGAATGCTGCTGTTACATTCGTTATCAGTTACCGGTTGCTCAGCACCATTAATTTTAAAACGGCACTGCAGTTCAAAATGATCTTCTTTTGATACAATCTTAAACTGCGGTGCAATAGTGGTATCGCTTAATACTGCTTCAATTAAATGATCAGTCTTGAATGTTTTTTTCTCCAGTAAATAATAAATGCAGGGATTGTTTACCTGCTCCTCAAATATTTTTTTCAGCTTGGGATGCAGGTATTCTGTAATCAGTGATTTGGTTTCCTCAGGCAATTCATCACCGTCATTCTGAATAATATTTTCCCAAATACCGCTGAAAGGTGAATTGCGATTTAAATATTTATTTACTTCAGATGGCTGCAGTTTTCTTACCTGCTGCAGCAGCATCTTATCGTCTTCGTTAAATACTTCGGTATTTACAAACTTGGTAAGATCTAACTTCTCTACCTTACCTGTAAACTTTTTGTTCTCTTCTTCATAGTCTCCCTGCACTGCATCTACACTAAAGAAAGGAAATACTGCAGCATTAAAATTGAAAACAAGCCCAAGTTTTTTAGCTGGTGCCTGTACTTCTGCAATCGCTGTTTCAGGCGCTTTGGCCGCCACAGTTTCCTGCATATAGGAAGGTTTGGAAACAGGCGGCGGTGCAGACACTCTTTTGATGGATGTATCCAGCACCTTTAAAAATGGTTTACCATCTTTATATAGAAACTCAAACTTGCCGCTTAGATCATCATCCAGGCTATAGCCATAGATGCCCAACAGTTTATTTTTTTCCTTATCCCAATTACGAATCGTATCAAAGTAGTAAGGGCCATAGGTTTGAAACAACTGCAGGAACAATGCAGTTTTGTGAACACACAATGGATGTTCTGTTTCACTGCATTTACAGGAAGTATCAAAATTGCGTTCATCATTTTTCTGAATCACCACTGTATAGTCTTCTTCCAGCTTAAACACGGCCTCTACTCTTTCATTGATGGCTGAAGTGATGTTTGCTTTCTGCTCCTGCAATAATTTTTCGGCTTCTTCATACAGCGGGATAGATGATAAAGCTCTTAACACTTTCAGATCAATGAACTTCATCTTGGCAACTGTGTGCTGCTGGTTATACTGTATGTTGCTGCTGCCAAGCATGTTTCTGTCAAGCAGTTCCTGCAACTGTATCAATGCTGCTGCTTCATGCCTGCAGATATCACCCAGATTATAAGGACAACTGCATCGTAGTGATAAGTTTTTTGCATCATCATAATGCTGTATGTTAACCCTGTAATAAGTGTTATAGGTATCGTCCTTTACCCTAAACATCACCGAATTGATGAGTTCATCATGTTCTGCTAATTCAACATAACCGCTTGAATGAATTTTTTTTCCACGGCGGATTACTTCATCAGAGCCAGTGCTGTAAACGTATTTAATTAAATGAGATAAAGCCAAATGATGTACTTTTTAAAATTGTACTATTGTGTATATTGATGGACTGCCGTTGTGAAAAAGGCAATTTGCAAAAGTAAAGGAAAAAAGGTGAGGGTTGAGGCAAAAATTGAAACTTTATAGATAAATAGGGTTAATTAATCGCCGATACGATTATAAACTTTGAAAATATTTAGTCCTTAAAATTTATTTAATAGATAAAAGTGGCTAAACCAATAAAGGTGTAGTTCTGGTGATCAATTTACCGCCTTCAAAAAGGCACAGCACATTGGCAACATCAGCTGTAAGACAGTACCGGATATCTTTCTCAAGTCCATAATTTGTTAGCCTGTGATAATGAGATGCATTTTTTGTTTTCATGAATTCATACAGGTTATCTTTTGCATCCAGGTACATGGTTTCAGCAATAGAGGAAGAGTCACAATTGATAGTAAAATGTTCTTTAATGCGATTAATAACAGCGCCGGCAAACAAAGTATCTTCAATATTTACCCTGTCTTTCCATGCAGCACAGCCAAGAATCACTGGTCTTTTTTGTGCAACCAAATAATCGCATACAGCGCTGATATTGGGAAATGACCCTGTAATAATACCTTTTGCGTTTCTGGCCAAAGCCATGTGCAGCATCTTGGTGCCGTTGGTGGTGGTAAGCACCAGTGTTTTTCCTTTTATAAAAGATGCCGGGTATTCAAAAGGCGAATTACCATATTCAAGCCCTTCCGCAATTTTTCCATCTCTTTCGCCGGCAGTAACACACACAATTTTTTTACCAAACTGTATACATTCCGCCACCGTCTCCACAGGAATTACTTGTTTAGCGCCATTATACAATGCCGTAGCAATAGTAGAAGTTGCTCTTAATACATCAATAATTACCACAATACTGCTGCTCACATCATACAGGTGAAGCAGTGCCGGAGAGAGTGCTGTAAATAAAGCTGGTTTATCGTTGGTTTGATTAATCATTGCGTTAAAATTGTTTTCCACTTAGTGCTTTCAGCATATTGCTTTATCACATCATTTCTTTTTATCAGCAAATCCTTCATGTAGTTTTTAAGGTACAAGCGACTGAATAAATTACCAATAACACCAAATGGACATTCGAAGTTTATCACATCAATCATAATGGTTCCGTTGCTCACCTGCTTAAAATGATGTTCGTGTACAAAACTTTTAAAATCCCCATGCTGCATCTCATCAGTAAAAGACACAGGTGGTTTCATATCAGTAATCTTAGATGTAAATTTCCTCTCTTTAAATAAATGCTTTGCCTGCCATGTTACTGTTTCTCCCTGTTTGATCAACCCTGATGTGATTCCTGCAATTGCTTTTTCTCCTGTTTGAGCAGTTGATATTTTATGCAAAGTAACACTTCTGCATAAGTCAAAAACCCTCTCAACAGGTGCTGTGATAAAGGTTGTAAGATGAATGTTGGTCATTTAATTGATAATTGGATAATGGAATTTGATAATGTGGCCATTTCTTTTGGTCATTTTGCTTACAAAAGAACATAGACTTGATTCAATCATTTGCATATTTCATACCACAATGATTAGCCGGCGTATATATTATCCAATATCAATTTAGTAATTATCCTTTAAACAAAGGGCATTTTAACCACTTTTGCTTTTACCAGGCTATTGCGTATGCTAATGTATATTTCACTGTCAATGGCAGCAAACTTTGATTCCACATAACCCATAC
>CAZDHQ010000407.1:0-4904 GCA_964505135.1 uncultured Ferruginibacter sp. | reverse complement strand
CTTGCAATAAAGGTGGGCACGCCACCAATACCTACACTAAAAAGTGCAAAGCCTGCCTGTTTTAAAAATGCTTTACGTGAAGACATAGTATTTAATGGATAATTGATTAATGGATAATGGTATTACCTTCTTTGAAACTCCGGGCTGCCTATAATAATTCCCACTATCTGCGCCCATGGATGATTATTTCCCGGAGCAGTTGGTATTGCTACCTCTTTGCCATTCTTCTTTTTTAATAACTGCCTTGCTAATTTTTGCTCATTGTTCTGCTGCATTGATTGCTCTTCATTCTTGTCATTCATCATTGTTAAAGCCTCAGATTTTTTTGAAGCAGCAGAGTCAATCTTTTGTTGAAGTGAAGGATCATTGATCAATGGTTCTAATCTTTTTATCGTGACATCCACATCTCTTTCCGGCATCATTATTTTGCTGTAAGTTCTTAAGGCTTCTACCGGTTCTGATGGTTCATGGTTTTGATTGATGGCTAACAAGTCAAACTTTACACCTGGTATTTTTTGTGCCGCAAATGCTAACCCAAACTTCATCCTGTTTAACAATGCACCTGTATTGATCCAGTATTGCGCTCTATCGGGAAAACCGGTGGGAGCCTGGTAATAATAGATTTGCTGCCCCATTTTAGTAATCCATTGGTATAATAAAAATGGCTGATCAATGGTGGCATCCAATGCTCTTATGCTGCTAATGGTCAATTCAAAAGGGGATTTTATTTTGTTTCGTAAAGCATCTTTACTCCAAAACTCCGGCGCAGATACCATGGTTATCAAAACCTGTTTTATATCGCCATCGCTTTTTAAAAATGTGGCAGCCATTTTATCAATTAAAGACTGCGGTGGATTATCACTCACAAAACGAATAGCCAACTTCCTTGCAATAAATTTTGCAGTGGAAGGATGATGCGCCAGCAAACGAATCAATGCCACCCCTTCTTCATACCCCCCACCCTCATTAAAATTTGTTCCCAACACTTTTTTTGATTTGCTATCATGCCGATTCATGGCAAATAAAAAATCTCCATTATGCACAAAACCTCTTCTGGCCAAAACATCTTCACCAAAATTATCAATCAGCTTTTTTGCAAGGCCAGCACCTGGCATGCCTTCCATCGGATAGACTGTCCATCCTGTTAACACCCTTGCTGCTTCTGTCACGTCCGTCTGCGTATAACCACCATCCACGCCCAGCGTATGCAGCTCCATTATTTCTCTTGCATAGTTTTCATTTAAGCCCTGGTTCTTTTTCCTTTCAGTCAATTGCTGCATCAGTTTTGCCTTCTCTTCATCGTCCGCCATTTCCTCATCTGCCATCTTTTTCAGTTTTTCCTGCGCCCTGGCCTGCTGTACCTGCATCTTTTCATTTATACCGGAGCTGTTGAAATTATCTAAATAAAAAAGCATGGCCGGTGATTGCGCTGTTGCCAACAAAAGATCATTGAACTTTCCTGTTGCATTGGGCCTTATCACATCTCTTTCATAAGATGGCACAAACAAAGCACAATCATTCTTGGTAAGCGATATGTTAAAATGATTGAACCAAAAATCAGTCAGAACCTGTTGGAGTTGATTATTACTGTATGTAGCCAATAAAATTTTCTGACTGATGAATTGCCGGAATAATTCTCTCTGAGGCCGATAACCTTTTGCCTGCATGTAATCTTTCAGCTCGGCTTTATAATCAGCACTGTCTGCATTTAGCTTAGCATCTTTACTAATCACACCTTCATCTATGGCTTTTTTCAACACCTGGTTTGGCCGGGGAAAAGCATTCAATACCTGCTGGTTGGTCATTTGTAAAGCATCGTACTGGGTGAGCATTTTCTTTACTGCATCATCATTGGCCTGCCCGTTTAATTGTTCCATAAACCAATTTTCCAGGCCCATTTTTACTACTGCATCCACCTGGCCCGGAGTAGCCCCGTAAGTAAACCGGCTCAGCAAATGAGCAGCCGCCTGCCTTTCAGTAAGGCCTGCAGCCTTACAGGGCATTTTAAAGCCCGGACCTTGCTGTGACTGGTAAGACGACAATACAATCAGCAATAAAAAAATACAAAAAACAGCGGCTAAAATTTTACGGATTCCATGCATAAATCGTTATTGCGGCGGGATTAAGATACTTTACTTAAACAAAGGTTTAATCCTAAAAACAATTAATTAACGTCTCGTTTTTTTTAAATCAATCTGTTGCCTTAGCTTTGCACATGGCAACAAAAAAATCCTCTTCTAACAGTAATTCCATTAATTTTTTCGGTGAAGGTTTAACGTTTGATGATGTGCTGCTTATGCCGGCATACTCCCAGGTGCTGCCCCGTGAGGTAAATATCACCACTAACCTTACCAAATCCATCCGGTTAAATATTCCCATGCTGAGTGCAGCCATGGACACCGTTACAGAAGCTTCCCTGGCCATTGCCTTGGCAAGAGAAGGCGGCCTTGGTATCCTGCACAAAAACATGAGTATTGAACGCCAGGCGGAGCAGGTAAGAAAAGTAAAAAGAAGTGAGAACGGCCTGATACTGGACCCTGTAACCCTGGGCCCTGATGCCACCATCGGTGAAGCCCTGCGCCTAATGAAAGAAAATAAAATCGGTGGTATTCCCATCGTAGATGCAGGACATAAACTGGTGGGCATTCTTACCAACCGTGACCTTCGTTTTGAAACCAATTATAAAGACAAGGTAAGCGCTGTGATGACAAAAGAAAACCTCATCACTGCACCGGAAGGAACCGACCTGAAAAAAGCAGAACAGCTTTTCAAGAAAACAAAAATTGAAAAATTACCGGTGATTGATAAGGCAGGCAAATTAATTGGCCTCATCACTTTTAGCGATATATTAAAATTAAAATCTCATCCACACGCTGTTAAAGATTCATTCGGACGTTTGTTGGTAGGCGCCGGTGTTGGTATCACTAAAGATATCATGAATCGTGTAGCAGCATTACAACAGGCAGGTGTAGACGCAATTTGTTTGGATAGTGCACATGGCCACACCAAAGGTGTAATGGATGCTTTAAAATCAATCAAAAAAACCTTTAAAGGCTTGCAGGTGATTGCAGGTAATGTGGGTACAGGTGCAGGCGCCAAAGCGCTGGCAGATGCAGGTGCAGATGCAGTTAAAGTGGGCATTGGCCCTGGTTCTATTTGTACCACAAGAATTGTGGCAGGAACAGGTGTTCCTCAGATCACGGCGGTGATTGAAGCCGCCAAAGCATTGAAAGGAAAAAATGTAGGCATCATCAGCGATGGCGGTATCAGGTATACAGGTGATATGGTAAAAGCATTGGCTGCAGGCGCTAGCTGTGTAATGATGGGTAATGTATTTGCAGGCACAGAAGAAAGTCCTGGTGAAACCATTATTTACGAAGGCCGCCGCTTTAAGCAATACCGGGGCATGGGCTCACTCGGTGCTATGGCGCAGGGCAGCAGCGATCGTTACTTCCAGGATCCCGAAGATGATATTAAAAAGTTTGTACCGGAAGGCATTGAAGGCCGTGTTGCTTTCAAAGGACCTTTGAGAGAAGTGGTGCATCAATATACCGGTGGGTTAAGAGCTGGTATGGGTTACTGTGGTGCCAGCACTATCAAAGAATTGCAGGGTGCCACTTTTGTAAAGATCACCAATGCAGGTATGAGAGAGAGCCATGCACATGATATTGCGATTACAAAGGAGGCACCGAATTATAGCAGGTAAAGCCGGCCTCCCCAAACCCCTCCCAAGGAGGGGCTTAAGGCAAGAGTATTCAATGCGAAAAGACTTTTGTTTGGCTCTTGCTTATTTTTTATGACAGGCATTGTCACTTTTCTCAACATCGTTGTGTCATGCTGATGCTTTGATCGGCATCCCAACATTTATCGTCGGGACTCACTTGTACCGCATATTAATAATCAGCAAATAACACTGGCGGTCTACTGCAATATCAATTATGAAAAAAAACATCCGGCAAATTTTTCTTGCTTGTTTTTTGGCAATCGTTGCTGCTGGCAGCTTTGCACAGGATTCTTCTCACCTGCGCATCAGCCTGCTTACCTGTACGCCGGGTGATGAGCTTTATTCCACATTTGGCCACACCGCTATCCGTGTAACAGACAGTACGCAAAGAGTAAATGATCAGCTCATTGACATCGTTTTTAACTACGGCACCTTTGATTTTGATGAGCCGGGCTTTTATACCAAGTTTATAAGGGGTAAATTATTGTATTTTGTATCCACTGCATCTTTTAATGACTTTAAAGAAGAGTATCAATTAACCAATCGTGGTATTACAGAGCAGGTGCTCAATCTAACCGGTGAAGAAAAAACAGCGATACAGCATTTTCTATACAACAACGCCAAAGAAGAAAATAAATATTATAAATACGATTTTCTTTTTGACAATTGCACCACCCGTGTTAGAGATATTATCATTAACAACAAAAAAAATAAACCGTTTTTTAAAACCATAGTTCCAGCCGGTACTACATTCAGAAATGCCATTCATGCATATTTAAACCGCAATGATAAAGAATGGAGCAAACTGGGTATTGATATTTTATTAGGCGCTCCTACAGACAGGGTGATGGATTCAATGGAAGTGCAGTTTTTACCAAACAACTTAATGACTGCACTGGACAGCAGCAATCACAATCAAAACCTTGTGCTGTCAAAAACCAGTCTCTATGAGTTTAACCAAACTGTTCCTGCAAAATCATGGTTCAATCCATTGATATTTTTTAGTGTGCTGCTGCTCGTTATTGTAGCGCTTGATTTTTCAAAAAATAAGATTGCTGCGTCCTTTTTATATGGTTTTGATGGCTTGTTATTCTTTTTAATGGGAGCGACCGGCATACTGTTGCTATTCATGTGGTTTGGAACTGATCATGCCATGTGTAAAAACAATTACAATTTACTT
>CAZDHQ010000406.1:0-4905 GCA_964505135.1 uncultured Ferruginibacter sp. | reverse complement strand
AAGTCTGCCAGGTCAGTCTTTTTGACAATACCTTTCTTGGTACACAAAACGATGTAATGGCTCTTCACGAATTCTTCATCGTCAAAATTCTTTACATCTATAATGGCTCTTACTTTATCATCCGGCGGTATTTGCACCAGGTTCTGTATTGCACGTCCTTTGCTGGTTTTATCACCTTCGGGAATTTCATACACTTTCAGCCAGTAGCATCTTCCTTTTTCTGTAAAGAATAACAACGTATGATGCGTAGAAGCTACAAAAAGATGTTCGATATAATCCTCTTCTCTTGTACTGCTGCCTCTTGCTCCACGCCCACCACGTCGCTGCTGGCGGTATTCTGCAGAAGAAGTACGCTTGATGTATCCCAAATGTGAAATGGTTACTACTACATCTTCTTCTTCAATCAGGTCAAGCATGTTGATCTCATCACCTGTATAAACAATTTCTGTTTTGCGTTCGTCACCAAACTTAGCTTTTACTTCAGCCAATTCTGTTTTGATGATATCGTAACGCATGCCTTCATTTGCCAATACTAGCTTCAGGTGTTCAATCAGTTTCATAATTTCTGCATGTTCTTCCCTGATCTTCTCAATCTCCATTCCGGTTAAGCGCTGCAAACGTAGTTCCAATACAGCTTTGGCTTGTATCTCCGTCATTCCGAAGTTACTAATCAACCCTTCCTGTGCCAATGCAGGCGTAGATGATTCACGGATCAGTTTTATTACAGCATCCAGGTTATCCAGCGCAATAATGTAGCCTTCTAAAATGTGTGCTCTCTCCTGTGCTTTACGTAATTCATACTGCGTACGTCTTACTACTACTTCATGCCTAAATAGAACAAACTCAGCAACCAGGTCTTTTAAATTTAGGATTTTAGGCCTGCCCCTTACCAATGCCACATTATTGATACCATAAGAGGTCTGCAATTCTGTTTGCTTGAACAACTGGTTAATCACCACCTGCGCAACAGCGTCTTTTTTCAGATCAACTACAATCCTGGTACCTTCCTTATTATTACTTTCATTATTTACATCGCTAATGCCCTCAATGGCTTTTTCATTGATCAGTTCACCAATCTTGGCAGTAAGTGTATCCCGGTTTACCTGGTATGGCACTTCGTAAATCACTAATTTTTCACGGCCTGTTTTGGTTGTTTCTACATTTACCTTACCACGCAATACTACACGGCCACGGCCTGTATGAAAGCCAGCCTTCACGCCTTCAAATCCATATATTACACCTCCTGTCGGAAAGTCTGGTCCTTTAACATGCTTGATCAATTCATCAATGGTGATCTCACGGTTATCAATATACGCAACACAGGCATCTATCACTTCACTCAGGTTATGCGGCATCATATTGGTTGCCATACCTACAGCAATACCGCTTGAGCCATTAAGTAATAACTGAGGAATTCGTGTAGGCAGTACCGTTGGTTCCTGCAGGGAGTCATCAAAGTTCAGTTGAAAGTCTACTGTTTCTTTCTCAATATCATCCATCATGGCTTCGGCAAACTTCTCCATACGTACCTCAGTATAACGCATGGCTGCTGGTGGGTCGCCATCCTGGCTTCCGAAGTTACCCTGCCCGTCTACCATCTTGTAACGCATTACCCAATCCTGCGCCATACGTACAATCGTATCATAAATAGCAGAATCACCATGTGGGTGATATTTACCCATCACTTCACCCACAATACGGGCACTTTTTTTATAAGGCTTATTGCTGGTATTACCCAGTTCGTTCATTCCATACAATACACGCCGGTGCACAGGTTTTAAACCATCTCTTACATCGGGCAGTGCACGTCCTACAATCACACTCATGGAGTAATCGATGTAGGAAGTCTTCATTTGCTCTTCGATGTTTACTGGGATAATTCTTCCCCTGTTGCCACCGTTATCGCCATCCAGTGGTGGCAGCATGCCGTCGTTTATTTCTCCGTTATTTTCCATAAAAAAGCCCCGGTTTGGGAGGCTTGCGAAAGTACCGATTTTAAGGCGTTCTTTCTTGTTAAAATGGGTGTTCTGAGAGCCTTTTTTTCAACATTTTTAGTGTATTTGTGGACAAGATTATTGTACCTGAAAAATGAATTTATAAGACTGATTTTTATACCTGTTTTCATCAATAACTTACTGCCCTAAACCATCATATTTTGAAAACAGTTTTACTCATTGGAGCAGGAAAATCAGCGAGCGTTTTAATCAACTATTTGATTGTTGAAGCAGGCAATGGTACATGGAAAGCGATTATTGCAGATGCCAATAAAGAACAGGTATTGATAAAAACAAACCACTCTCCCCTTGCCGAGGCTGTTGCATTGGACGTTACAAATGATACTCAAAGATCAGCCCTGATTGAAAGGTCTGATCTTGTTATTTCTATGATGCCACCTGCACTTCATTTTCTTGTAGCAAAGGATTGTCTTGCGTTTGGTAAACATCTGCTTACCGCTTCTTATCTGGATGAGAAAATAAAAAGTATGGATGCGGAACTAAAAAAGAAAGGACTTTTATTTTTATGTGAGATGGGGCTTGATCCTGGTATTGACCACATGAGCGCTATGAAACTGATTGAAGAGATTAAACATAAAGGTGGTTTTGTCAGTTCTTTTAAAAGTCATTGCGGTGGTTTGGTTGCTCCCGAAAGTGACGACAATCCCTGGCATTACAAGATTAGCTGGAACCCACGAAACGTGGTGCTGGCTGGCAAAGCTGGCGCTGAATACAAACTAAACAATAAGGTAGTGCATAAAAACTACCAGGAACTATTTAAAGATTGCAGTGAAGTTGCCGTGAATGGATTGCCTCCACTTGCTTACTATCCTAACAGGGATTCATTAAGTTATGTACCACTTTACGGGCTGGAGTCAGCGTCGGATTTTTTAAGAACAACCTTGCGGTATCCAGCTTATTGTAAAGGCTGGCAGGCAATTGTAGCTGCTGATCTTGCCAATGATACAGTGAAAATTGAAACAACCGGTTTAATTTTCAAAGAATGGTCGAAAAGAATAATAGATTTTGTAAATGATGATAACCAGGCTTTACTTGAACAGCTTGGATTGTTTAGTGATGAACAGGTTCCTTCAAAAGCAACTACTTCAGCAGATGTTTTGCAATACCTGCTTGAAACAAGATGGATGATGCAGCCGGATGATAAAGACATGATAGTAATGCTGCATGAAATTGAATACGAATTAAACGGTGCTCATAAAAAGATTGAAAGCAGCCTGGTGGTAAAAGGTGAAAATAGTTTACACACAGCTATGGCCAAAACAGTGGGTATGCCACTTGGTATTGCTGCTAAATTAATTTTGAGTGGGAATATTCAAACTACAGGTGTTCACATCCCCATCCGTAAGGAGATTTACCTACCAGTGATGATTGAACTGGAGAAATTTGGCATCCGTTTTAGTGAGAGAGAAAAATAATTTTTTTATACGTATATAAATTTTAAATTTGTAGTATAAATTATTTGATATGGATGCTAAGATAACACTGAGTTTTGATGAAGAAATAATCAACAAGGCAAAGCGCTTTGCTGAAGAAAATAATATCAGCCTCTCAAGGCTTACAGAATTTCTGTTGCGTAAAGCTACCAGCAAACATTATAAGTCTCTGGATGATTTACCTGTATCTGATTGGGTAAGCATGGTAGCTGAAGGAAGTGCAGAATACAGCACTAAGCCTAAATCAAACAAACAATTGAAAGCAGAATACTTTAAATCTAAAAGATGAGGGTATTTGTTGATGCTAATATTTTAATTTCTGTTCTTAACAAAGAATATCCGCTTTTCACCAATACATCCAGAATATTAAGCCTGGCAGATAACAGGAAGTTTACCATATATACCTCTCCTGTTTGCCTTGCCATTGCTTTTTACTTTGCAGAAAAAAAAAGTGGCACACAGTTGGCAAAAGAAAAAATTAGGATGATTGCTTCTAAATTGTCCATTGCCGATATAGGTAAAAAGGAAGTATTGCAGGCGTTAGAAAATAAAAAAATAAATGATTTTGAAAACGGCATGCGATACTATGCAGCGCTGGCAAATAAATGTGAAGCAATTATCACACAAGATGCGGCAGACTATTACTACTCTTCCATCGAAGTACTGGATGCTGAGAAGTTTTTACAGCAATATGTACTAAAATAATCAAAATCAAACTGCTAATAAACGCTGCAGTTCTTTCACACCTTCTGTTGCTGGCTTTTCAATTAATGTTAAGTTGGGCGAATTATGTACACCAGGTATCTTTTTATCAATAATGAATTTTGGCAGGAACGGTGGTGCATAATGTAGCAATGACGCAGCCGGATACACCTGCAAAGAAGTTCCCACTACAACGAAATAGTCGCAATCATTCATTAGCATCATTGCTTTCTCAATCATTGGCACTGGCTCTTCAAACCAAACAATATGCGGACGTAACTGTGCTCCGTCTTCTGCCTTATCACCAAGATTAATATCACCACGTATATCGTAGATCAGTTCTTGATCATGTTCACTTCTCATTTTAAAAATCTCGCCGTGCAGGTGAATGATATTGGAGGAACCACCCCGTTCATGCAGATCGTCTATGTTTTGAGTAACAATGGTTACATCAAAATCTTTTTCCAACTCAGCTAACCCGGTATGAGCAGCGTTAGGTTCTGCAGCAGCTACATCTCTTCTTCTTGCATTGTAAAAATCCAGCACCAGTTGCGGATTCTTCTTCCAGGCACCTGGAGTAGCTACATCATACACATTGTAGCCATTCCATAATCCATCACTATCACGAAATGTTTTTAAACCGCTTTCAGCGCTGATACCTGCACCGGTGAGCACCACGATGTGTTTTTTATTCATACCCAAACTTACGAATTTAGCGGCTTGGGCTTATTTATGGATGACTTTCTGAAAAAGAA
>CAZDHQ010000405.1:0-4906 GCA_964505135.1 uncultured Ferruginibacter sp. | reverse complement strand
ATAAGACTGCCGACCTATACCTTGCCGCCATGTCGGATGCTGCATTAAATGAAATAAGGGAGCATATTGATATTGGCGATAAAGTAATTGTGCATACTGCAGGAGCCGTAGCAAAAGATATTTTGGCAGCAGTTTCGCCTAATTTTGGCGTGATTTATCCTTTACAAAGCCTGAACAAAGAGCGGGCAGAGACAGATATGGAAATTCCATTACTAATTGACAGTAGTAATGAATATAGTCATGAAATTATCCGAACACTGGCGCATTCCATTTCTCCTATTGTAAAATATGCCTCAGACGAACAAAGATTAAAACTGCATGTGGCCGCCGTAGTAGCCAATAACTTTACTAACCATCTTTATTCACTTACTTATAATTATTGTAAGGAGGAAAAACTGGATTTCCAGATGCTGCTGCCATTGATTGAAGAAACAGCCCACCGGTTGCGAAAGTATCCTCCTGCTTCCATGCAAACCGGCCCGGCTAAAAGAAAAGACATACCTACGTTAGATAAGCATTTAAGGATACTGGGAAATCACCCTGCGCTTAAACTGATTTACCTGCGTTTGTCAGACAGCATTATGAATCCTTGATTATTTCCAGGGAAAAATAATATCTGTTTGTACCTTATAAGGGTCTTTCATTTTTCCTTCTTTATCCACCGGATCATCTATGTAAATTTCATAAGGCTTTCCGTCCAGCCTCTTCTTCCTGCTTTTAAGAATATCTTTTACTGCATCATAGCCCTGATACAGCATGCTATATGGGCCATAGAAGTGAGCTACAGTGGCGCTGTCTTTTTGAATTTCCCTGGTAAATACATTGGCCGGAAGCTTTGCTGGTTTTTTATCAACCGGTACACCGGCTTCAAAAAAGTAGGGAGCTTTATCCATCTTTGTGTACCAGGCCATTGGTTGCCCTGATGGTTTGATGCCAGCCTTCTTTAAAACTGCTGCCAACTTGCCACCATATATTTCACCTAGTTTTAAACTGATCCTTTCATAGGTGGCAGCACTGTCTTTCATGTAAAGCACCGTTTTCTTTAGTGTTACCGTATCTGTTATATTGATGATGGGGGGCCGCTGCTTTACCGTCTCGGTTTTTGGTTCCTCTTTTGGTTTAGCTGCCTCTTTTTTGGGTTTGGCTGTATCTTTTGTTTCTGTTTTGTCTGTTTTACTATCTGCGCAGGATGCAATGAACAGGCATGCAAGTATGGTGGTTAATAAAGGCAGCGTATTTTTCATAATTTTTAGTTTAAGCCGGGGCTAAAGTAGCTTTTAGTAAACTTTTTAAGTAAAACCCGGCTGTAAATAAATGTTGAATTTTTAATATCTGCAAGAATCCATCCCAAAAAATTATTGATGCTTTCGATTGGTTATTAGTCAAGTTTTCCATATTTGGTAATTCTACTGTAGGTTTGCACCCCGAACTTCGCAGCTATGTATACTATAACCTATAAATTTGAGCAAAAAGGACTGGAACCGGTAACTATTACCAACGCAGAAGAAGGAGATTCGTTGCTGGAGATTGCCTTAAAAAACGAAATTGAATTGCACCATAATTGTGGCGGTGTATGTGCCTGCAGCACTTGTCATTTGTATGTAGAAAAAGGGGAAGATTTATTGGAAGAATTAAGCGACAGGGAAGAAGACTTTATTGACAGGGCAGTAAATCCAAGATTGAACAGCCGACTGGGTTGCCAGTGTGTATTGCTGGAAGGTGATGGTGAAATAGTGGTAACATTGCCGGATCAGACACAGTTTTTGGGAGAATAATTTTTTTAATTAGCTGATTAGCTGATGTGCTAATTAGCCAATTAACTAGACCTTTTAAAGTTCGCTGTATTTGTTGAAGGCTCAATGCAGAAAATTAGAATACATCGCTAAGCATCTTTTACAAAGATTAGAGTTGAGGGTCATTATAGAAAACCGGTATTTGAAAGAATTAGCATATTAGCACATTAGCATATTAGCACATTATAACTATGAGTTTCGAACTACCTATTCACTGGAACGACTACGAAGACATTGCAATGAAGTTGTATGAGCGTTTTGGCGATGATTTTAACGAGGGAAAGATTTACCGCATCCGGTTTACCGACCTGCACAAATGGGTGCTTGAAATCCCCAACTTTGTGGGCAAGCCTGAAGAGAGCAACGAAGGTCACCTGGAAATGATCCAGAGCACCTGGGTATATGAGTGGCGTGACAACCAAAAATAAGTGCTGTTGTCCACGATTAAACCAACCAAGGCAGCCGCCGAGAAATAATTATGAGATTAGTAACCGCTTTCTTTAGACTGATACGCTGGCCTAATCTTGTATTTATTGCCATCACCCAGTTGTTGTTTTATTATTGTGTAATTGTACCCTCACTTCCTTCTGCATATAACCAACTTCAGCATAAGATCACCGATTCAATAATGTTGCTGCTGATGCTGGCTTCTGTTTTAATTGCCGCAGCGGGCTACATCATTAATGATTACTTTGATATTAACATTGATGAAGTAAACAAGCCTCAAAAAATGGTGATCGCAAAAATCATCAACAGGCGTTGGGCTATCTTGATGCATTTGGTAATTTCTACTATTGGTGTCGCCATAAGCCTGTATGTTGCTATCAAAACAAGCTATATAGTGGTACTGGCAAACATTGGTTGCACCTTGCTGCTTTGGTTTTATTCCACCACCTTTAAAAAGAAATTGCTGAGCGGCAATATTATCATTTCAGCACTCACTGCATGGACGGTAATGGTGCTTTATTTTGCCACCAACACAGAACTGATTGAAACATTTGCATTAAACAACGATATGCAGGAAGCCATGAAACGTATTTTTAAATTCGCCAGTTTGTATGCTGGTTTTGCATTCATTATTTCATTGGTGAGAGAGGTGGTAAAAGATATTGAAGACATGGAAGGTGACAGCCGCTATAACTGTAAAACTATGCCCATTGTATGGGGAGTGCCTGCTGCCAAAGTATTTGCCGGGGTGTGGATGGTAGTTTTGATAGCGGGGATTGCACTGGTGCAACTGTATGTATTACATTCAGGCTGGTGGTGGAGTGTGGTGTACAGCATCATTTTATTAATTGTACCCTCGCTTTGGATATTGCGACAGTTTTATAAGGCTCAGGTGGCTGCACAATACCATCTCATCAGCAATCATCTAAAATGGCTGATGATGGCTGGCATTCTTTCTCTTCTTGTAATCCGGTTTTATATATAGTTATGTATTCAGCAAAAGAAAAAATCATTCTTGCATCACAATCTCCAAGGCGAAAACAACTGCTGGAATGGGCGGAGGTAAATTTTGACGTAATTGTAAAAGAAACAGATGAATCTTTTGATCCTGCTATGCCGGTAGATGAGATAGCTATACATATCGCCAGGAACAAGGCTTTAGCGGTAAAATCCGGTTTGGCTGACAACAGAACCATTATAGCCGCAGACACCATTGTGGTATTAAACAATGAAGTAATTGGCAAACCAAAGGACCGGGAGCATGCATTGGAAATTTTGACCAAACTTTCAGGGCAACATCACCAGGTGATTACCGGCGTAGTGATATTGAAAGATGAAAAGGAAATAGCTTTTGCTGATATAACAGACGTGGAATTTCATTCCCTTACACAAGAGCAGCTTGCTTTTTATGTTGATAAATACAAACCTTATGACAAGGCCGGCGCATACGCAATACAGGAATGGATTGGCGTGGTGGGTATTAAATCAGTAAAAGGCGATTTTTATAATGTAATGGGTTTGCCTGTGAGCAGGGTGGTGCAGGCGCTGGAGTTGTTTTAAGGTTTGATGTTCGAAGTTTTAGGTTTGAAATTCCTCTTATCAAAAAAATCTGCTAATTTAACCCTGCGCAAAATCTTTAATCTTACATCATTAATTTTAAACCTTCAATCCTTTGACAGAGCAGCTTCTTCAATACATTTGGCAGTTCCAGTATTTAAATACCAATCAACTTGTTACTACAGCAGGTGAGCATGTTGTTGTTTTGAAGAAGGGAGAGTTAAACAGAAACCAGGGACCTGATTTTACTAATGCATCTGTAAAAATTGGAGATACTGTATGGGCCGGTAATATCGAATTGCATATCAATTCTTCTCACTGGCAGCAGCATGGTCACAGTGCTGATAATAATTATCAAAACATTATACTGCACGTAGTATGGAGACATGATATTGACCTGCATTTACCTTTCCCTACGCTTGAGCTGCAGCCCTATGTTTCCAGCATTTTATTAAGCAGGTATAATCAACTGATGAATATTCCTGCATTCATTCCCTGTGAAAAAAACATTCACCAAATAAAAGAAATTACCTGGCTGGCCTGGAAAGAAAGATTGATGATAGAAAGGCTGCAGGCAAAAGCTGCTGTTATCAATGGTTTTTTAAAAGAAACAAATAGTCACTGGGAAGAAGTTTGCTGGTGGATGATGGCAAGAAATTTTGGGATGAAAGTAAACAGTGATGCTTTTGAAAAAATTGCCCGCAGTGTACCCATCAACCTCCTGGCAAAGCATAAAAACCAGTTGATCCAAATTGAAGCATTGCTGCTGGGGCAGGCCTGCCTGTTAGCAAACAGTGCTGGTGACAAGTATGTAGAGATGCTGCAAAGAGAATATGGGTTTCTGCAAAACAAATACAGGCTATCACCGGTGCACAGCCCTGTGTACCACCTGCGCATGCGCCCTGCCAATTTCCCTGCAGTAAGGCTGGCACAGCTTGCGGCATTGGTACATCAAAGCAGTCATTTGTTCTCTACAATCATTGAACAGGAGGATATAAAAAAAGTAAAAGCTCTGCTGGATGTTACGGCCAATGATTACTGGCACTATCATTATGTACCTGGCGAACCAACTGAGTTTAAAGAAAAGCGAACAGGCTCCCAGTTGATTG
>CAZDHQ010000404.1:0-4914 GCA_964505135.1 uncultured Ferruginibacter sp. | reverse complement strand
TTATATGGAGTTTATGGATGAAAATGCTGTTTTATTAAGACCAAATAAAATGCCCCTTGAAGGCGGACAGGCAATGGACATGGTGGTGCAAAGTGACGATTCTGCTGCCATCTTATCCTGGGAGCCAAAGAACGTTTCTATTGCTGCTTCGGGTGACCTGGGTTACACATACGGAGTGTATGCACGCAAACCTTCTGATGAAGATACCGTGTATTATGGAACTTACGTAACCATCTGGAAAAAAATGCCGGATGGTAAATGGAAATTTGTGCTGCAGTCAGGTAATGAAGGGATTAATTTCGCTAAAGAATCAACAGGTGAATAAAGGCTAAAAGAAGTTTAGCTTGATTTTTACATACACATTTTTCAACTATTATCGTTTCTTTGCTAACTTATAACTACTCAACAAACTCAATGAAGAAAACAATTGCACTGGTTACCGGCGGATATTCTGGTGAATCGGTGATCTCCTACAAAACAGCAGCTACCATAGAACAGAACATTGATGCTACTAAATGGAATGCATATACGATTGATATTAACCCCAAAGGTTGGTTTTACACTTCTTTAAGCGGGGAAAAAATCAGCGTTGATAAGAATGATTTTTCTCTCACTATTGATAATAAAAAGGTGATGTTTGATGCTGTACTGATTGCTTTGCATGGTACACCCGGTGAAGATGGAAAATTGCAGGGATATTTTGATTGTCTTGGTATTCCCTATACATCTTGTGATGCCGCTACTTCTGCACTCACTTTCAATAAACGCTATACTGTTGCTGTTGCATCTTTTGCCGGCTTGCATGTTGCCAAATCTATGCACTTGTTCAAAGATGTGTTGGTAAAGCCGGAAGATATTTTTAAAGAATTACAATTGCCTGTATTTGTGAAACCAAATAATGGTGGTAGCAGTATTGGTATGAGCAAAGTAACGGAAGCTGCTGACTTGCAGGGAGCCCTGGATAAAGCATTCAATGAAGACACCCAGGTTTTAGTGGAAGAGTTTATTAGAGGGCGGGAGTTTACTATTGGTGTTTTTAAAACCCAAGGCAATATCATTACATTGCCGATGACAGAAGTAATTTCTAAAAAAGATTTTTTTGATTACGAAGCCAAATACCATGGTGCAAGTGAAGAGATTACACCTGCCAATGTGGAAGAAGCCATTGCAGATAAAATAAGAGCGGCTGCAAAAAAGGCGTATGAAATTTTTAATTGCAGGGGAGTGGTAAGAATTGATTTTATTTATAACGAAGCTAACAGTGAGCCATACATGCTGGAGATAAATACGGTACCCGGACAGAGTGAAGCCAGCATTGTACCTCAGCAGGTGAGGGCGATGGGCTGGAGTTTAAAAGAATTTTATAGTGCGTTGATAGAAGAATGTTTTTAGGAGGGTTAAATTGTTTCATGATTAAATTGTTGATTACAATTAACGCCGAACACCTTGATAATAAAATAATTCAACCATACAGCCATTTATAATTTAAACAACACAAATAATAAATGTTCAAATTCATAACAAACAGGCCTTTTTGGGTAAACTTGCTGGCGGTAATAGCACTTGTGTTACTGATAGTGTTTATTATCCTGCAACTGCTGGGCTGGATTACAAAGCATGGTGAGTACCTAACTGTGCCTGATGTAATGCGTAAGAATACCTCAGAAGCTATTAAGCTGCTGGAGGATAAAGGTTTTGAAGTAATTATACAGGATTCTGTTTATACCGATACAGCAAAACGTGGTACAGTGATAAAGCAATTGCCTGATCCCAATTCTACAGTTAAGGTAAACCGTTCTGTATTCTTAACCGTTAATCGTTTTACTCCTCCCATGATCAGTATGCCTGCGCTGGAAGGAAAAACATTGGGTTTTGCTTTAGACCTGCTGGAAAGAAACCACCTAAAGCTGGCCGATACTATTTTTAAGCCTGACTTTATGAAAGGCTCAGTTATTGAGCAGCAATACAAGGGTAGTAAAATACAGGCTGGCGATAAAATACAATGGGGCAGTGCTATCACATTAATTGTGGGTGGTGGCTTAAGCGAAGAAAATATTGTGGTGCCCGATTTCCTTGGAATGAAATATGGCCAGGCAAAGGCAAGGCTTGATAGCCTTGGCGTGCTGGTAACAATAGCCAGTGTTGACGCCATTAAGGATACAGCGAATGCTTATATCGTAAAACAAAATCCACCGCACAGGGATGATGAAAACAACCTGATCTATATTAAACAGGGTATGGTGATGGACATCTGGTTATCTTCTGTGAACATAAATCCTAACGATACTACCATTATTAAAAATTAAATCATGAATACAATTACTGCTGAAGAATTAAAAGCCAGGATAGATGCAGGTGAAAAGCTGCACATCATTGATGTAAGAGAACCGCATGAAAACGCCGAATTTAATATAGGCGGCTTATTGCTTCCTTTAGGCAAAGTGCAAACTATGCAAATAGATGATATTGAAGATTTAAAAAATGAAGAGGTAATTGTGTATTGCCGTAGTGGTAACAGAAGCGGACAGGCATGCATGATATTAGATCAACTAGGCTTTAAAAACACCAAGAACCTGGTTGGTGGAATGCTTAATTGGAGAGATCATTTCAAGGTGTAATTTTTTGAAATAAAATAAATAATAAAGCCATCCCGGATGAGGATGGCTTTTGCGTATAATACAGTTGACTTTATAACCGGATGTTTAAACCAAGCATCCAGTTAAAAGTAGCCATAGGGAAGTAATAATTTTCTGTAACAAGTCCCCCTGATATATAGCTAAACGTGTAGCCATTTGCCACGTACTTTTTATTAAGCACATTGTTCAATTGCAAGATGATGTTTACACTTTTGCCAATCTTGTTCTCAAGATTATAAGCTAATCTCACATCCTGCACATAATACGGATCTATACTTCTACTTGTTTGTGAAGTGTTGTCCATAAACTGGCGGCTAACATATTTACCAATTAAACTGATCTCTCCATTTTTAACCGGGATGATATTTAAGCTTCCGCCTGCAATAACTGCTGGTGAAAAAGAGATGTCTGTTGATTTGTAAAAGTTGCTCTTTGTTCCACCATTGTCGTAATCATCAATTAACTCGGTAAAGTTTTTAATCTTATTTCTGCTTAGGGTAAGATTGGCAGCAGCGCTTAAATATTGATTGAATTTTACTGCGCCCTGCAGCTCTATACCAAGCCTGTAGCTATTGGGTACATTGGTTCTCGTGTACGCACCCACATCATTGATGTTGCCAACTAATACCAATTGATCTTTGTACTTCATGTAGTAAATAGTGGCACCATAAGAATAGTCTTTTGATTTTCTTTCAATGCCTGTTTCTATATCATGCAGTTTTTCAGCCCTGGGTTTGTTGCTCGCTACATTTTCAAAATCATCTCTGTTAGGTTCCTTTCCCGCCATAGCATAAGAAACATATGCTTGCCAGTTTCTAAAATTATAGGTAAGCCCTGCTTTTGGGTTGAAGAAAGTATAGTTATTTTTCACAAACAGCGTAGGGTTATCCCTAAAGCCATTGATATGATATTGTACCGTTCTCAATTGTAAGTCAACAAAGCTTTGCAACTGGTTAGTTAACTGCTGTGTCCATTTTGTATAAATATTGAAATCTGTTTTGTGAGCAGTTAAATTATACCAGCGATGATTTAACGGCACAGCAGCCTGTTCTTTTGCCCTGATGATGTTGCCGTAATGCTTTCCATCATACTGCGTCCATCCGCCACCAACGGTAAACTGCGTTTTGTTTTTTTGATGTTGCAAAGAGAAGATACTTCCATAAAAATAATTGTCCAGCCAAAGTCTGCGAATTATGTCTGTTTCGGTGATCGTATCTGTTCCTTTGATATAATCTGGTAAACCATAACTGCTCAATGCTGCAGCAGCTTTGTATTGCTCATAATATCCTTTTCCTCTTGTTAAGAATGTAGCTACATTAGCTTTCCAGTAATTATTAAACTGGTGATTGTAAAATAACTGGTAATGGGTTTGCAAATAATTGTCTGTTTCATTTTTATAAGGTGTTCCTTCTTTTTCAGTACCTGATGAATTGTAGGTGCGGTTAGTTTTCAACAAATTTTCCGGCACACCATTCCAGGCCTGGTAAGTTTTTTCTTTTCCTGAAAAAATATTGAAGCGTAAAGAATTTTTTTCATCTACATAGGCAGCACTTGCATAATAAGACCGCAAATTTGTTTTGGCCCTGTCAATATATCCATCGCTGCTGATATGGCTGAGCCTGCCATCAATGGTGAAATGCTTGCCAATGATTCCTGAGCCAAACTTTAAGGTGTTCTTCCAGGTATTATAAGAGCCATAGCTATTGTTCAGTTCTGTGTAAAAGTCTTTATTGATTTCGTTAGTAGAGAGATTAATTGTACCACCAAAAGCGCCGGCGCCATTGGTACTTGTTCCCACACCACGCTGCACCTGTATGCTGTTGGTTGAAGATGAGAAATCTGGTAGATCAACAAAAAAGCTTCCCTGGCTCTCTGCGTCATTATATGGAATGCCGTTGAGCGTTACATTAATTCTTGTGCCGTCTGTACCTCGGATGCGAATACCGGTGTAACCCACGCCATTTCCTGCATCTGAATTGATTACTACAGACGGTGTTTGATTTAATAAAAAAGGAAGATCCTGCCCAAGGTTGTTTCTTTCGATGTCTTTTTGATTTAGGTTTGTTTTGGTGAATGGGGCCCTGTCTGCAGCTCTTACTGCTAATACTTCTACTGGCTTTAGGTAAGCAGTATCGTTAAATGTTTTTTTTGACTGGGCCTTAAGGTTGCATACCACACTGGATGCCAGCAATGCCAGAATAATAGTTCTCATGCTTTATTTTTTTTGCTGAAATCCGGAGCTGGAGAATTCGCTCAAAAGAATAGTCCTGTAAATGGA
>CAZDHQ010000403.1:0-4918 GCA_964505135.1 uncultured Ferruginibacter sp. | reverse complement strand
CAGGTGCTACCATTTTGCATGGACCACACCAGTCTGCATAAAAATCAATGATAGCAGGTAATGTGCCAGTATATTTCCATTCTTTTTCTACTTCGTAGTTAAAAATTTTTTCTTTAAAAGCTGCTGTCGTTAATTGTACTGTTGCCACAATATATTATTTTGATGTAAAATTAATCAGCCTGACTAGTGGTTACGGTAACATTTGTTACGGTAACATTACAGTATTAAAGATAATGCCAAAAAAAGGAAGTATTGATATTAATCGCTGACATAGATAGGGTTAATTTTGATTTGTTCAGCAAAAATCCCCCGCTAAAGAAATGCAGGTACACATTACAGATAGTCCAGCATCCCTGGGTAAAGCAGCAGGCACAAATGCCGCACAGTTAATTAATAAAGCAATTGAAACAAATGGAGTAGCTAACATCATTTTGGCTACCGGCAGCAGCCAGTTTGAAACATTAAGTACTTTAGTTTCTGATAGGGAAATTGACTGGAGTAAAGTAGTGATGTTTCATTTGGATGAATACATTGGGATTAATGATTCACATAATGCCAGCTTTAGAAAATATTTGAAAGAAAAATTTCTACAGAAGGTGGCTCCATTGAAAGATTATTATTTAATCAATGCAGAGACAGATCCCGGTGAGGAAGCCAAAAGGTTGAGTGAATTGATAAGTGAGGTAATTATAGATGTAGCTTTAGTAGGGATTGGTGAAAACGGCCATTTGGCATTTAACGATCCTCCTGCCGATTTTGAAACAGATATACCTTATATCATTGTTAGCCTGGATGAGGCATGCAGAAGACAACAATTGAATGAAGGCTGGTTTGTTAACATAGAAGATGTTCCTGTAAAAGCCATCAGTATGTCTATCAAACAAATCATGAAATCGAAACACATTATTTGTTCTGTGCCTGATGCAAGAAAGGCCCAGGCTGTTTATAATTGCATTAGGCAGAATGTATCCAATATATTCCCGGCAAGTATTTTACAGCAGCACTCCCACTGCGATATTTACCTGGATACTGCATCCGCTTCTCTTTTGAAATGATAATTAAATAGCATGAAACAGTTTTTATTTTGTACGATCTCTTTAATCGTTTCTTTCTCTGGTTTATTCAGCCAGTCAAACACAAATCTTGATCAAGCATTATTAAGTCAAATAAAGACTAACACTTATTTTCCACTGGTAAAAGCTAAAGCATTGGAAGTAATGAAAACAGGATTTAATGCAGGCGATGGTTACAGAGAGGTTTGGATAAGAGACTACAATACTTTTATTGAACTGGCTGCTGCAGTAAATGATAAGGGGGTTCTAAAAGAAAACCTGCTGGTGTTTTTCAGGATGCAGGGCAATGATGGAAATATTATTGACGGCTTTACACCGAAAGAACAAATTGAAAAAGGAGCAACAGACTTTTCGTATTCCGCTTTAGAGCCAAGGTATGCAGGCCATAAGAATACAGTAGAAACAGACCAGGAAAGTTCTTTAATGCAGGCGATTTACAAATACGTGCAGCTTACAGGCGATACAACCATTCTTGCTGAGAAAGTGGGCGATAAAACTGTGACAGAGCGATTGGAATGGTCGATGGAATTTTTAATGAAACATCGCTATAATAAAAAATATGGATTAATCATTGGTGCCACCACTGCAGATTGGGGTGATGTGCAACCAGAACATGGATGGGGTGTAGACCTTGACAGGAATACGCATCCTGCAATAGATGTTTACGACAATGCAATGTTCCTGATTGCGCTGGATAATTTTATAAAAATGATTCCTGCAAAAGCAGTGAAATGGAGAAAAATAAAAGAAAGCATAGCGGCCATTTGCAGGAAATATTTATGGGATGAGAAAAAGCAAAAGTTTAAACCACATATTTATTTGAAGGGTTCACCATTTCCAGCAGATTTTAATGAGGATGAAATTTATTATTTTGGAGGCACTACTATTGCAATTGAAGCAGGCTTGCTAAATGATCAAGAGATTAAAAACTCAATTGATGAAATGATTAAAAGAGTAAAGCAGGCTCGAGCAGCTTCCATTGGTCTTACACTTTATCCACCTTACCCGGCTGGATATTTTGCCAATAAAATAATGAACCCGGAGTATAGTTATCAAAATGGTGGTGACTGGACTTGGTTTGGCGGAAGGATGATCCAGCAATTAATACAGCATGGCTTTATTAAAGAAGCTTATGAGCAAATACAGCCCATGGTAAAAAGGGTGATAGATAACAATGGCTTTTATGAATGGTATTCTGTGGACAATAAACCAAGAGGCTCTGGTACATTTAGAGGTGAAGCGGGTGTATTATACAAAGCGATTACGATGTTTGAGCAGTTGAATCACTAACAGTATAGCATACGCCCTGTTTAAGTGGTTAGACTATGCTGAATTAAATAAACCGCAATACCTGAGAAATAGCCTATCAACGCCAGCCAGGAAATACGTTTTAAATACCAAAAAAAATCAATTTTTTCCATGCCCATAGCAGCCACGCCTGCTGCAGAACCAATGATTAATGCACTACCGCCGGTGCCGGTTGCATAGGCTAAAAACTCCCAAAAGAAACTGTCCGTTGGATATTGATCCAGCCCATACATGCCTTGCGAAGCTGCTACCAACGGCACATTGTCTACTACAGCGGAGAGCATGCCAATGATAGTAACAATGATGGTGTCATTACCAATAGTGGTAGTTAACCATCTTGCTAAATCCGTAAGCTGGCCGGTTGATTGCAGCACGGATATTGACATCAGAATACCAAGAAAAAATAAAATACTCGGTGAATCAATCTTGCGTAGTGCATAGGCAACCGTAAGAAAGTCTTTGTCTGCGGTATCACGCTGGTGATGTAATATTTCAGTAATAATCCAAATTAATCCCAGGCCAAGCAGTATTGCCATAAAGGGAGGCAAATGCGTAATAGTTTTAAAAACCGGAACAAGTATTAAAATGCTTATGCCTAAAAGGAACACAAAGTTTCTTTCAAAAACTGATGACGTTGATACATTCTCATTTTTCTGAGCAGGTTCAATATTGCCCTTTAGTTTAAACGACACAATGATAAGAGGAATAACCAGACAAATAAGGCTTGGCAAAAACAGTTTTTTAATAATTGTGAGAGCAGTTATCTGGCCACCAATCCAAAGCATAGTGGTGGTAACATCTCCCAATGGTGACCATGCACCACCTGCATTGGCTGCAATCACAGTAAGGCCTACAAAAAATAAACGTTGTTTTTTATTGCCAATCAATTTTCTTAATAAAGAAACAATTACAATGGTGGTGGTAAGGTTATCTAAAATGGCAGAAAGAAAAAATGTAACGGCGGCAACAATCCACAAAAGCTTTACAGCACTTTTTGTTTTAATCCTGTCTGTAATTACCTGGAAGCCATCATGAGCATCTATCAGTTCAACAATGGTCATTGCGCCTAATAAAAAAAATAATATGCCCGATACCTCACCGAGGTGTTCCATTAATTGATCAATGACTATATGTTTGTCTGGCTGAAAAAGAATGTAAATGGTCCAGCAGATAACACCGGTTACCAACGCAGTGGCTGCTTTATTTATTTTAATGCTGTGTTCAAGTGTAATAGCAAGGTAGCCCAGTATAAATGTGATAATAATTGCCAATGACATATCTTCTTCCGGGTATTATTGATTAAAAATTACTTACAAAGATACTTAGGTTAATTAAAGAGCCTTCCTGATTAATGTCTTGATAAGACTAATGAAGTTGATTGGTTAAAATTGCAATAAAAAAGCAGTACCTTCTCCTTCTTTGCTTTGCACCTGAATGCTGCCTTTGTGCAGCATCATTATTTGTTTGCACAGGCTTAAGCCAATGCCGCTGCCTGTTTTTCTTGTACTAAAGAATGGGATGAAAATCTTATCCATTATTTCTTCCGGCATACCCACACCATTGTCTGCAATCTTTATTACCACCCGGTTGCCTGGTGTAATATAGGCTGATAATAATATTCTTGGCTCAGGCCGGTCTTTTACTGCTTCGGCTGCATTGATTACCAGGTTGATTAATACCTGTTCTAATAAGTTCACATCAGCCTGCAGCATAAGGTCCGGATCTTTCAATATTATTTCCAGCTCAATATTTTTCTTTTCCAATGTGGGTTCCATCAGGCGGTGGAGTGTTTCAAAAATATCACGGATATAAACCTGTTGGAGTGTAAGCTTGGTAATCTTATTCAGGTTACGATAAGTTTCTGCAAACTTCAATAACCCTTCACTTCTTCTTTTAATGGTATCAATACCTAATTCAAGGTCATCAATGGAAGCTGTTCTTTCAGGCAATTCACTAACGGCAGCCTGTAAACGATTTTTTAATGTGTCAGCTAATGAAGAAATAGGCGCTACAGAGTTCATAATTTCATGGGTCATTACATTCAGCAGTTTTTGCCATGCCTGTGATTCTGTTTCTTCCAAAGCTTCATTGATATTTTGAAATGCAATCAGCTTATATTTTTTATCACCGGTTTGAAAAGCGGTGGCACTCAGTAAAACCTTAAAATTCGACCGGTCATTTTTCATCTTCACCACTTTCTTTTCTCCAGGGTTGATATGAATTATCTCATCATACACTTCTTTTTCTCTTTTTTCAAGTGCCTGCATATTTTTTATGTAAGGAACTTGTAGCATTTGTTTCAAAGCTTCATTCATCCACATTACATCACCTGTAGCATGTTCATAAGAAAGAATGCCGGTATCTACCAGCTCTAATATCTTTTGCAGGTAAACATATTGTGTTTCTTTTTCCTTAGTGATGGTTTTAAATGTGGTAGTGATTTCATTAAAACCCTTTCGCATTGGCTGTAGTGAAAGCGGCGCATTTCTTTCATCAAAGCGGCGGGAAAAATCCCTGTAATGAACAGACTCAACAAA
>CAZDHQ010000402.1:0-4931 GCA_964505135.1 uncultured Ferruginibacter sp. | reverse complement strand
TGCGTTTCCTTTACCGTCAAACTCTGTGTGCAAAGGGCCAAGGCCTGGCTTCTGTACTTCACCGTGTAAAGCAGCTTCGTACTTAATCACAGGAATACCTTCATAGTCTCCTGCAAAAGCTTTGTCTGCAATTGCTTTCTGAATTTTATCAAAACTGAAAACCGGAATTAATGCAGCCAGTTTACCACTACCTACAATGTAAGAACCTGTAGGGTCAACATCGCAACCATGTGGAGATTTAGGACAAGGAATAAAATAACAGATATCTTTTAATTCCTTTGCATCTAGTATGGTTACTTCGGTTCTGATTTCTGAAGTAGCAGTATGTGTTTTTTCATTGTATACATTGTGAGCATATTTCACAGCCTGCTTTCTTCCTTTACCAGCTTTCAAATATTCTTCTGCTTTTTTCCAGTTAACCGCCATGATAAAATCTTTATCTCTCTGTGAAGCATTCACTTCAAGCAAAGTATTGGCCTGCTCTGTATTGTAGCAGCTAAAGAAAAACCATCCATTAGATTTTCCTTTACCTGCATGGCTCAGGTCAAAGTTTACACCAGGGCATTGAATCTGGAATGCAATGTCCATTTTACCATCTTCCTTACCTACGCTGATAAAACTGATATAGCCCTTAAAGTTTTGTTTGTAAGTATTGATCGGCACATCACCATTTTTATCATCTGGCGGTACGCTAAACCTTGTACCTGCAACCACGTACTCGGTGTTTTCTGTAATGAAAGGAGAACTATGGTTACCTGCACTGTTTGGCAACTCGATAATTTCTGAAGTACGGAATGTTGATAGGTCTAATCTTGCTACACGTGGCGTATTATTGGCATTCCCAAAAATCCAGCGGCCATCAATTTCGCCATTGGTTTGTGACAATTCTGTGTGGTGTAAATCATCCCATGGTACCATGCCGTGTGATGTGTTCAGCATTGCTTTTGTTTCTTCGCTGTATCCGTAGCCTTTTTCAGGATCAACAGAAAACACCGGAATCACACGAAGCAATCTTCCGCTTGGTAAACCGTACACACTCATCTGACCACTAAAACCACCGGAAACAAAATTGTAAAATTCATCATACTTGCCTGGGGCTACGTATGCTTTGGCGGCTGCATCTGCATTAACCGCACTGCCTGCATTTTTAGGTTTACAGGAAGGCATCAATAAAATGGCGCCCACTGCCCCTGCTAAAAGGCGAAAGGTTATTCTTTTCATCTTAGATTTTTTAATATTAGGTTATAGGAACTCGTTAGTAATTATTTTACGCCATCGTTCTTACGCATAAATTCATACAGTGCTCTTGCTTCGTCATCTGCCAGGTTTTGGTTGGGCATTCTTACCAGGCATATTTCCAGCATAGCTTGCGCTTTAGGATCTTTATTGATCATCTCATCTGTATTGGTAACAAAGTTCATGATCCACTCAGCAGTGTGGCGGTTGGTAACGCCTTTCCATCCGGGGCCTACCAATTTTTCGTCGGTGAGTTTGTGACAACTGCTGCATTTAACACCAAAAGTTTTCTCACCGTTTGCAGCCATAGTTGCATCCAGTGTTGGGCTTACATCTACCTTAGTAAATTTTCCTTCTCCCCTATTAGGATCATAAGATGGATTACCGGTTGCTGTTTTTTCGTCGCTTGCAGCAGATGTAGCCGCACTGTCATTTGATTTTCCACCACCACAAGCTGCGAACATGATTCCGGCAGTTAGGATGATTATCAATTTTTTCATAAATGATGTGTTTGAGTTTGAAATTTTACAGTACAAGATTAGTTTGACATCATTCGGAGTTTTATGCGTTGAATCATGTTTTTAAAATTGCCCCCTATTTTTTGCGTAGATTTATACGGAGAATATGACGATAATCATATTGAAATTGTAGAAAAGTCATAAGCTTTTGGTAGTGATATCATGGAAGGCGGAGCATAGGCATGTTAGTTTTGTTTTCTCAACAACAAAGTATATAACCTATGATGATTGACATTGATACTTTACTGGCAATGGGTGCGGCTTATAAAAAAGTAGCTGCCGGAGAAACCATTTTTAATGAAGGCAGCATGTGCAGCTTCTATTACCAGCTGGTCAGTGGCTCGGTACGCTGGGTAAATATTGATGATGAAGGAAATGAGTTTATACAAAACATGATTATACCTGGTGAATGCTTTGGAGAAATTCCCCTATTTGATGATGATCCTTATGTGGCCTCGGCAGTCGCAGATACGGATTGTGTATTAATACGCCTACACAAATCTGTTTTTCATCAACTGATTACCGAAAGACCAGATATACATTTTGCATTTTCAAAATTAATGAGCGAACGCCTGCGCTTTAAATTCATTTTTATGAAAGAAATGGCAGTGCATAATCCCGAACGGAGTGTAAATGCATTATTACAATACCTTAAGAGAAACCGCAAATACATTTGTGAAAAATGCAATAAGGTAATGCTCACCCGCCAGCAAATAGCTAACATGACTGGCTTAAGAGTAGAAACGGTGATACGCACCATCCGCAACCTGCATGATAAAGGTGTATTAACGATTGATAAGGGGAAAGTTTTTTGCTAGTAAATAGCGGCCATTTTAAGGCAGGGCAATATATTATGATTACAATCACAAGAAGTTTTTCCACTTAAAGTTTCCTTTGCTGCAAAATTTCTCCTGATGGAACTGTTATTGCGGCGTTACACAAGGATTGCTTTATTCAATATCCTGCTTATTGCAACCATTGGTGTTGTACTCAGGTATAAGATTGCATTCTATCTTCCCTTCATTGATCAGAAACATTTATTGCATGGCCATTCACATTTTGCATTTGCAGGATGGGTTACACATGCGTTGCTATTTTTATTGGTTCGTTATATGGCCGCTGTAAAAGGTGAAGCGATATGGAAAAAATATAAATGGATTATTGATGCCAATTTGATTACTGCTTACGGCATGCTGATTAGTTTTCCTATCCAGGGCTATGGATTATTCTCTATTGTATTTTCTACACTCAACATTTTTGTTTCTTATGCATTTGCATTTTACTACTGGAAAGATTTGAATGGCATTGCGGTAAAGAGCGTTGGCCATTGGTGGTTAAAATTATCCTTGCTCTTTAATGTGCTTTCTTCTTTCGGTGCATTTAGCCTTGCCTTTATGATGGCAACAAAAAATATTCACCAGAGCTGGTACCTGGCCTCGGTTTATTTCTTTTTGCATTTTCAATACAATGGCTGGTTCTTTTTTGCCTGTATGGGTTTGGCTACGTTGAAATTCTTTGTACACGTGCCTGCAAAAATTTTACGGCAGATTTTCTGGTTGTTTGCTTTGGCATGCATTCCTGCCTATGTATTGTCTGCACTTTGGCTGCCTTTGCCAAAATGGACTTATACAATTGTGGTGCTGGCTGCATTTATGCAGGTTGCCGGCTGGATATTAATATTAAAGCAAATAAAAAAACAGCGACCCTTTATTCAATCAGTATCTGCATCAAACACTTTGTGGGTATTAATGCTTTCATGCATAGCACTTAGTATTAAACTATTGCTGCAATTAGGTTCCACCATTCCATCACTGAGTAAGTTAGCATTTGGATTCAGGCCGATTGTTATTGGTTACCTGCATTTGATTTTATTGGGTGTTATTTCTCTTTTTTTGATTGGGTATATGATGAGTGAGAAAATAATTGTGTTAAACATACAGGCAAACAGAGCAGTTAAAATATTTATTGCAGGCGTTATCATTAATGAACTGCTTTTAATGATCCAGGGCATTGCTGCAATGACCTTTACCCCTACTCCATTTATCAATGAATCATTGCTGGCAGCATCACTCATCCTGTTTACAGGATTAGTAATTTTAAATTTTAGTCAAAAAAAAATCAGCAACCTGCGTTGAATCATAAAAACACTATTTTATTCAATGCAGTTTTACATCAAATAATATTTTATGACAAACATAGCAGAACAAACATTGGCCTCCATTGTAACAGCACATCACCAGACCGTACCGGTGCTTGAAAAATACAATCTTGATTTTTGCTGCAAAGGCAAACGCACTTTATCGCAAGCTTGCGAAGAGAAAGGTTTATCCATAGAACAGATTTTAAAAGAGCTGGAATCATCTACAGAAGTATCAACAGCAAGCCAGCCTTTTGCAAACATGAATGCAGAGCAACTGATTCAGCATATTTTACTGCGCCATCATTTTTATGTAAAGCAATCCATGCCAACTATACAGGATCATATTGTGAAAGTTGCCAGCAAGCACGGCGACCGCTTTCCTTATATGCTGGAAGTGGTGCACCTGTTTGTTCATTTAAGAAATGATATGAACATGCACCTGCACAAAGAAGAAGTGATTTTATTTCCAAGAATTAAAGAGGTGGAAGCATTGCATCACTTCAAACAAAAAAGAAATCTTGATGCCAATTATATTTTTGGACCGGTAGGTGTTATGGAAGCTGAACATGATGAAGCCGGAGAAATAATGTTTAGGATTAGAGAAATTACTAACAACTATGAAGCACCCGAAGGAGCCTGCACCACCCTTAAAGTAGCATTGGCCGAATTAAAAGAATTTGAAGAAGATCTGCACAGGCATGTGCACCTTGAAAACAACTTGCTGTTTCCGTTAGCACAAAAAATGCTGGCAGAAATAACAGCCTGACAATTTCCCTGATATCCTATAAGCCAGAAGCACTCTTAATGGGTGCTTTTTTAATGAGCAAAATCTGCAGAAAAATCTCCTTTTATTCTTTCCATCGAAGGATTGAAATAACCATAGCGCAGGTTAGGAAATTCTTCAGCCAACAATTCCATCATTTGTTTGATGCCCATGCATTCACCTGTATCACTTACACCAATCTTACCAAGGTACCAATCAGGGTCAATATTAAAATTGCGCCACTGTATCATCTTTAAGCCGGTTTCGCTAATTA
>CAZDHQ010000401.1:0-4936 GCA_964505135.1 uncultured Ferruginibacter sp. | reverse complement strand
TTTTACCGGGCGGCCTGTTGCATCAAAAATGGTGATATTAGCCACATAACCGGGAGAAGGAAAGCTGTATTCAATTGTGGCAAAGTCATCCTGTCCATCATTATCCGGTGACACTATTTCCGGTGATATTTTTACTTCGCCTTTTACTTCATGATTGATTCTGTACTGCGAATTTTTATAGGTGGGAGTGCCGTAGCCCACCGAACTGGCGGCAGAATGCCAGTTGTCCTGTAATTGCGTAGGAGCATTATAATCAATTCTTTCAATTGCTACACCTTCTCTGTTATCAATCAGCTTAAAATGCCATTTCTCTGAATAGCTTAATTGATCCGTGATTTGGCCCTGGGCATTTAAAATAATAACATTTCCATTGTCATCACTAAAGGAAGGCATGAAAGCAACAGCTACCAATGCATCAGGATTTTGTGTGATGTAAAGCGATTTGATAATGGCAGGGTCTTCTGTTATAACTATAAAATCTTCCGGGAAAATTAAAAATGACTCACTGCTTATTTGCTTGATGCTGCTTACCTCTCCTGTAGAATTTCTGTTAGCGATATAAGTTTGCTTTAGATCGATTATTTTTTTACTGCGATTATAAATTTCCACATAATCGGTACCGTTAGTGGGTGGGTTGAACAGTATTTCATTGATCACAATATCCATTGAATCCGCTACTTCGCTTAAACCAAATCTTGCTGTTTTTTTATTCCCGATACTGTTGCCTGAACAGTCCGTTAAAGCGTTGGCAGTAACAGTATATATTTTGCCCCTTTGTATTGGATTAGACAACTGCAGTTTAATCCGATCTGCCAACGCCGATGCAGGGCTAACAGTTCCAACAGCAATACCATCACTAATGCTATAACTGGCAGCATTTGTAACATTAATAAGGGGTTCATCAAATACCAATAACACATTGAGGCTGTCACTTGCGTAAGCTCTTAAAAGTTTGGGTGCATCTTTATCAGGATTAGACCCGTCTACTGAGTTCTTTTTTCCCGGCGTGCCTCCCAGCAAGTTTTCGCTGGCTTTCCAGTTGCTTATTCCACTGCACGGATTTTTTGTGTCAATCATCTCCAGGGTCCATCCGCCATCCTTTTTCAATTGATTTTTATACCAGCTTGCACTATAGTTTACAGCATGCATGGTTAATCCCTGGTCGGTTATCAATGAAATAATTTCACCATCGTTATCCATTGAAGGGAAGCTGCTAACGGATATCGTAGTGCCGAACGGAAACATTGCCGATACTGCACTGCCGGTACATACTATCACAAAACTATCTGGCTGTAAAATAAAATTGGGTAATGCGCCGCTGGTTCCTGAAGCATCTGCTATTCTCCAGTTTTTAATGTTTACGGGAAAGGTGCTCGTATTCCTCAACTCTATCCATTCATTGTTTGGCAGACCCACCTGTGGCGTAGGATCACACATTATCTCATCAATAACCACATCATATTGCTGTGCTGAGTAAAAGCTGAATGAAGTAAGTCCGTTTAATAGGGTATTGCCCTCAATATCTTTTATCCCACTCACGGTTAAGTTGATCGCTGTATTGCCGGGGAAAGCATTGGCAAAAGTTAAATGAATAAGTGCTGGGTTACCTGCATCAATAATAGCTGACAAGGGATTTCCAATATTATTTCCTGCTGCATAGTTGGCTGTTGCCTGTGCACTAATTCCGTCTACAGGCTCATTAAACAATATGTCTAATGTGGTATTGCTTGTTGCCACTGCAGAAACAATTGCAGGTGGTGTAGTGTCAGGTGTATAGGCTTTAATTTCTATGTCATCAAAAAAATGCTTTTGAAAAAAGCTTGAAGTGCTTTGCTTTACCAAAAAACCGAAATAGGCCGAAGTATTATAAGTGGCATCGGTTATAGATCCTTCACTTACATAACTGTTGCCGGTACCTGTAATATCACGGTATAATATCCATTGATCAGCAGCATTTCTTATCACTTTAATTTTAAGTGTATTGTTACTGGTATTGGTAACATTGTCTAAACCATCAATGATTTTATTACTGATGTTCCCTGTTTTTTTATAAAGGCTAATCTCATCTGAAGTATTGCCAATTCTTATAAAATAGCCATTGGTATTTACGTCTGTTAAGTCACTGGCTGATGCTGATAAAAAAACATCCACATAGTTGGATGAGGATGTATTAAAAGAAAGCTGAACATAAAATTCCCATTGAGTGGTAGTGATCAGGCTATTGGCAGTACTCAGGTAAAAACTTGTATTAGGGCTGGTATTGTTGCTTTGCAATTGCTGCGAAGTATTTACAATAAAGTCTGCAGTATTACCAGTCCAGGCAGGAGTATTAATAAAATCACCATCGGCAAAATTTTCATATACCTGTGCACTTGCCGGACTAAGCGATATGGATGTAAATAAGGATAAAAGAATTTTTCTCATAAACAAAGGATGTTTTAAAGATAACATTTTTACGGCTGGCTTTTGCTTAATAGCAGACGTATGAAAATTACATTTGTTTAAAAGTGCTGATAATCAGTACTGTAGTTCTTTGTGATTATTCTTTAAAACAACACTTAAGCCTGATTTTTTTAGAGTTCTAATATATTAATTTATTTATTTCGGCGTTAATGATAGGTAGCATAATGCTTGTGTATTACTAAAAATTAATCAAACAAGAATTTTGTATCAATGGCTCAATTTCGCAAGTCCTGGAAGCCAGAACCTTTAAGGGATTTTTTAAAGGGTCTTCAGTTAAATCAGATAGAAGTAGGCAGCAAATTAAAACTATACCAATTAACGGTACTAACAGTTTTAGCGTTATGTACACTGCTTAATTTATGGGACAAGCTTTTTATAAGTGCTGGTATTACTGCGCTTGCTGGTGGCGTAGTAGCTTTTAGTGGTTTATCTATCAGGAAGGCAAAATATGACCAGGCCTATCTTACCTTGTTGTTTACATTCAATATCACACTATTGTTGCTTAGCTATGTAAAAGGGATTAGTGGCGGAAGCTTTATGTTTTTTTATGCTGCGGTAGTAAGCTTTCAATTGGTGGTGGATTCTTTCGATAAGCGAAAATTCAGACTTACGCTTATTGTTACAGCTTCTACATTTTTTGTTATTATACTTTTTATGCCGGATCATCCCGGGCTTGAAAACGTAGACCAAAAGGCTTTGAATGATAACTATCGTTTAAATACATTGCTTTCGTTTGCTATTGTATACTGGATGAGTTATATACTTGCCAGACACACAGGTAATAAGCATGAGGCTTTGCAGCAAAAGCATGCAGCGCTGCAAAGTGAAGGAGAATTTCTGGATGCTATTTTTAACTGCTCTCCTTACGCCAGCATTATCATTTTGCTTGATAATGGAACCATTAGTCATTGCAACGACCAGGCAGTTTCCCTATTTGCTTCCTCAGACAAAAACAAATTAAAAACTCAGTCACTCGAAGCATTGTTTACACCATCAATTTTGGGAGGTAAACAATATTTTATTGAACAAATATTAAATCCTGTAAAATCCTGGAAAATAGAATTGGTTTGTAACAGACTGGATGGAACAAATTTTTCAGCAGAGGTAAGCATGGTGCCATTTAGTTACGGCAATAGGCATTTTAAGAAAATATCAATAATTGACATTACAGAGAAGAACCGTATGCTTCAGGAACTCAGGATTGCAAAGCAAAAAGCAGAAGAGTCTGCTGAAGTAAAAATCCGGTTTCTAAGTAATATGAGCCATGAGCTTCGTACGCCATTGAATGGTATCATCGGTGTTACCAATATCATGCTCCAGGAAAGGCATTACGAAGAGCAGAAAGACAATTTAAGTTTGTTGAAATTTTCATCTGAACACATGCACAAGGTGATCAATGATATTTTAGACTTGAGCAAACTGGATGCAGATAAAATAATGCTGGAAAAAATTCCGGTAAATATTCCTGAACTGATCAATTCACTTTGTGCCACATTTAGTGCACAGTATAAAATGAAAGGTATCAGTTTTGAGGTGACGATGGAGGGAGCGCTGGAAGTGCCGGTGCTGGCCGATCCTACAAGGATTAACCAGGTATTGTCTAACCTGCTTTCTAATGCATTGAAGTTTACAGACAGTGGAACAGTTAAATTAAGAGTGAATGCATTTGATATTGATTCTAATAATAAATATGTGCAGTTTAGTGTGAAAGATTCCGGCATTGGTATCAGTGCAGAAAAACAAAGCCTAATATTTGATCCGTTTACACAGGCAGATTTAAAGACGACCCGTAAATATGGCGGTACAGGGTTGGGTCTTACCATCAGCAGGAGAATGGTGGCACTAATGGGTGGAATATTAAAAGTAGAAAGTGAGCCTAATAAAGGAAGTGAATTTTCTTTCAATCTTAATTTCCAGATTGTAAAAGAAAAGATTGCTCCAAAAGTGCAAACAGCAACTGATATTTCAAGGTTAAAAGGATTGAAAATTTTAATAGCAGAAGATCATCCTGTGAACTTGTTGATTGCAACCAAGTTTATGGATAAATGGGGTATTAAATATATTACGGCAAAGAATGGCGTGGAGGCCGTTGCTAAATTTAGAGATGACTTTGACCTGGTATTAATGGATATAGAAATGCCGGAGATGGATGGCTATGCTGCTTTAAAAGAAATCAGGAAAACAAATACAAGTGTGCCAGTAATTGCATTTACGGCTGGTGTTTTTGATAATATAAAACAGAAAATGGAAGATGCCGGTTTTGAAAGCTTTATACGGAAACCTTTTAAACCGGACGAGCTCAGTTCTAAAATACTGGAGTTTACAGCAGTAAATGCTTAAAACATTTTTACAGGCATTTTTGGCTGATTGACTTTTTGTTCCTACTTTCGGCCCCGCAAATGATAACAAAGAAACATACTAAGACAATGAAACGTTCCACACAGGAAGGTTAAGTTATTGTTTTAACTGTTTT
>CAZDHQ010000400.1:0-4942 GCA_964505135.1 uncultured Ferruginibacter sp. | reverse complement strand
CAGAACCGGCGAAGCTGGTGTTAGAGACAATGCCACTGCCTTTATTGTGGAAAGAGGAACAGCAGGATTTAGTGGTGGTAAAAAAGAAAATAAACTGGGTATGAGGGCTAGTGAAACAGCTGAAATGATTTTTGATAACTGCCATGTCCCGGATAAAAACAGGATTGGTGAAGTAGGTCAGGGTTTTAGGCAATCCATGAAAGTGCTGGACGGAGGGAGAATATCCATTGCAGCGTTAGCGCTAGGTATTGCCAAAGGAGCTTATGAAGCATCTATCCAATATGCAAAGGAGCGGCACCAGTTTGGCCAGCCCATTGCTAACTTCCAGGGTATTAGTTTTAAACTGGCTGATATGGCTACAGAGATTGCAGCAGCTGAATTACTCATTCAGCAAGCCTGTGATCTAAAGTCAAAAGGCTTACCGGTAACAAAGCAAGCGGCCATGGCTAAATACTACGCAAGTGAAATAGCGGTAAAAGTGAGCACTGATGCTGTGCAGATTTTTGGCGGTTATGGTTACACTAAAGATTTTCCTGTAGAAAAATATTATCGTGATAGTAAACTGTGTACTATAGGAGAGGGTACCAGTGAGATACAAAAAATAGTGATCAGCAGGGAGGCGCTTAAATAACAACTCCTGCCAATTGGCAGGAGTTGTTATTTAATTTTTTAATAAAGCCCTATGGGAAAATACCCAGTTCCACGTAAGTTGTCGCCACTTTATTAATGGCGCTAACGTAGGCGGCTGTACGCATATCAGGTATATCCGGATTGTTTTTCCATAACTCAACAATCTCCCTTGTAGCATTAATCATGGTTTCTTCCAATCCGCTGTAAACAAGGTCTGGTTCATCTGCGCCATGTACAATTCTTTTCCTTTCTACAGAGTCCACTTTTTCTCCTGTTAATTTTTCCAGTTGCTTAATTATTTTATCGTTCATGTTTTCGTTAAAACGCTTTTCCATCCTGCCGTAACGAACATGACTTAAATTCTTTAGCCATTCAAAATAACTTACGGTTACACCACCGGCATTTAAATACATATCCGGTACGCATAAAATTCCTTTTTGAATAAAAACCTCATCTGCCTCAGGTGTACATGGCCCATTAGCAGCCTCGCCAATAATTTTTGCTTTTACTCTCGGTGCATTCTCGCCATTGATTACATTTTCCAAAGCAGCAGGAATTAAAATATCGCATTCCAGTTCCAGTGCATCACTTGTTTTTGCCAGGTTGGTAGCACCTGGAAAATTCAATATAGAGCCAGTCTTCTTCCGGTGTTGAAATACTTCTTCTTCATTTAAGCCATTCGGGTTCATAATAGCACCTTCAAATTCAGCAAGCGCAATAATCTTTGCCCCTGCTTCACGAAAGAATTTTGCGGTATGATAACCCACATTACCTAATCCCTGTATCACCACTGTTTTATTCTCTACACCCACGGTCAGGCCACGCTTTGACATTACATCTTCCATATTACACACTTCCCTGATTCCGTAAAATACACCAAGACCGGTAGCCTCTCTTCTGCCTCTTACACCGCCCTGTGTAACCGGCTTACCCGTAACGCATCCTGCAGCGTCAATTTCACCTGGTTTTAAAGAAGCGTAGGTATCTACTATCCAGGCCATTTCTCTTTCACCCGTTCCATAGTCTGGTGCAGGTACATCAATGCCAGGCCCGATAAAATTCTTCTTCACCAATTCTGATGTGTAACGGCGGGTAATTTTTTCCAGCTCGTAAGTGCTGTATTTGCGGGGATTGATTTTGATACCACCTTTGGCACCGCCAAAAGGTACATTTACAATGGCGCACTTGTAAGTCATTAATGAAGCAAGGGCCATCACCTCATCCTGGTTTACTTCATCACTAAAGCGGATACCGCCTTTGCATGGGCTCTTATGCTGGCTGTGCTGCACACGGTATGCTTCGATAACTTCAATTGTTCCATCATCTCTTTTAACCGGGAAACGAATTTGGTAAACAGCATTGCAGGCTTTTATTTGTTCCAAAATACCCGGATCCCATTTGGTAAATTTCGCTGCTTTATCAAAACTCTGTTCTACGCTATGGAAGAAGCTGTACGGTTGTTGTGCTGACATAAACTTGATTTTTGTTTTGCAATCGTGATTTTTAGGATTAGCCGCTGGCAAGAGGCTATGTTTAATTACTTTGGGGTTAGTACAAAGAAGAAACGTACTAACGGTTGAATATATTATTCGTTAAAATGCTAATATAGGGCTGCTACACAGATCATTCTTTTTCCAGCTTTTTTACTTTTCTGTCTACCGACCAAACGTACAAAAACAGGCCGATTAAAACAGTAAGGCAAATAGCTACCACAATATATATTTTGCCATTGCTTCTCATAGCATCTGCCATTTCCACCTCTCCATTTTGAGCAAAAGCAGTAGCATTGAATGCAGTTAAAATCAACAGGAATATTTTTCTTAAATGATTCATCATTCTATCATTTTTTAGTAGCTGTATCCAGCAGTAAGGATTTATCTTTTATTAACTGTATTCTTACTTTCAGCGTTGCAATCCATACGCCCAGTAAGGTCCAGCCGATAACAGCAGGATAAAACACACGCCTGATGCGACTGTCAACATCTTTAAAGTTTAAAGCCGGGTTGCCGCCTTCGCCGCCTTTTCCTCCCGGGTGCAGGCTTCCATCTACAATCCTGGGGATAATAAACATCGTTACAAAAAGCATCACGTAGGCAAAGATGCTATACACTGCGGTAATCCTTGCTCTTTTGTCAATGTCTGTAAAAGATCCTCTCAAAACAAAGTACGCACCGTAAATCAATAAACCGATAGCAGCAAAGATCAGCTTCGGTTCCCTCATCACATTGCCAAAAGTTTGGCCCTGGTCTGTAAACCAAGTAACAGATACCCAAATCATCCCCGTTACATAACCCAGTATACCGAAGATACAACCTGCAGATGCAAAGTTCCTGGCATAGATATCATTGCGAAGATCAAAGCCGCGGAGGTATTTGATACTATAAACAAAACTTACAGTAAAAAGAATGGTCATTGCAAACCATATAGCCACATGAAAATACATGTTGCGAATGGTTTCATTTAGGATGGGTAAACGGGGTACATCCATTAAAAAACCACCAATGATGGTATAAATAAGTAAAACGAGGGATGCTATTTTCCACCAGCTTTTTTGCACAAATAACGAGTTTTTATGAGCGTGCCGCAAAGTTAGGGTAAAGGGGAAAATCGAAATAATTATATTTTGAATGGTGGATTTAAATCGTTTAATACGTTTAACACGTTGAAGCCGTTGATCGGCACCTATCTCATTCACGATTCACCTTTGACGATTCACGCCTACTCCTTCCATAAATAAGGAAACAGTACCATGGCCATTACAACTACCAATGCATCCAAACCGATAATTAAACCGGTTAATTGCAGCACCACACCTTCTCTAAAGATTTCATTAAAGGCTGTTTTGCTAAGACGAATGAGAAGTAAAAGTTGGGGTAGAATTACCGGGAAGCCAAGTATGGCAATCAGTGCCGCATTTTGTTGCGCCTTTGCAGCGATGGCACTCATCAAAGAAAAAACAAGGCTTATACTGGTGCCACCTAATAATACAATACCAAAAAACTGTAGTGTATTAGTGGTAGGATTACCAAGGAATACCGCATACAAAACAAGGCTTAGGGTACTCATCAGCATCATGATTACAGTATTGTAAATCATCTTGGAAATGATGAATGCACCTGGCGACGAAATGGAGTAATAATAGAGCATACGGCCCTTGCTTTCCTGCAAAAAACTTTTGGCAACCGCATTCACGCATACAAATAACTGTATTACCCAAAACAAACCATTCCAGGCATTGGCTTCTAAATTGTCAACCGAAAGTTGTAGAACAAAAATGGTGGCGGCAATATAAAGTAGTATACCGTAAAAAGTATGCTGCTGGCGCCATTCCAGCAATATGTCTTTCTTTAATAATGCAAAAACCGTTTTTAACACGGTGCAAGTTTACAGATAAAAATTGTGATATAAGATGATTGAATAGAGGACGGTTTTGTAATATTTATATTTCGGCTTAAATTGTTTGCATCAAAACAAACTACTCATGAGAAGAAGAGATTTTCTTACCAATGGATCACTGTTAGCAGCAAGTGTTACGTTTATTTCAACTTCCTGCAATGAAAAGAAGAAGCCAGATGAAAAGTCAGTTGAGGTAGCTGGTGCAGAAACTAATGATGATTTTGAGTTGAATGAAAAAACAATTGAAGAACTGCAAGCGGCAATGGCTTCCGGAAAATTAACTTCAGAGCAAATCACTCAATTGTATTTAAAACGAATAGCAGCAATTGATAAAAGCGGCCCCCAATTAAATTCTGTAATTGAACTGAATCCCGAAGCATTGACCATAGCTGGAGCAATGGATTTTGAAAGAAAAGCAGGCAGAGTAAAAGGTTTATTGCATGGCATTCCCGTGTTGATTAAAGACAATATTGATACAGCGGATAAAATGAGAACCACAACAGGCTCACTTGCTCTGGCGGAACACGGAGCTGAAAAAGATGCGTTCATTGTAAAAAAGCTAAGAGATGCAGGTGCAGTGATTTTAGGAAAAACAAATTTGTCTGAATGGGCCAATTTTAGATCATCCAATTCATCCTCTGGCTGGAGCAGCCGGGGTGGTCAAACAAAAAATCCATACTATCTTGATCGTAACCCATGCGGTTCCAGCTCTGGTTCTGGTGCAGCAGTATCTGCTAACCTATGTGCAGTGGCAGTTGGTACAGAAACAGATGGTTCTGTTACGTGCCCTGCTTCGGTAAATGGAGTGGTGGGTATAAAACCAACGGTTGGTTTGCTCAGCAGATCTGGCATTATCCCCATTTCTCATACGCAGGATACTGCAGGACCACTTACAAGAACAGTGAGGGACGCAGCC
>CAZDHQ010000399.1:0-4945 GCA_964505135.1 uncultured Ferruginibacter sp. | reverse complement strand
CTGATAAAAATGAGATACTGGATGTAATGCTTCATGTAAGAAGAGCTGGTACTACAAAAAGTGATTCATTGTGGATGTTTGGTGCAGTATCCATTCAAAATACAAGTGGCAACAGGTATTTTGATTTTGAGATGTTTCAAACTGACATCAGTTTTAATAAAGCTACACAAAGCTTCACTGGTTATGGCCCCGATGCAGGCCACACCACATGGGAATTTGATGCTGCAGGCAATGTGACTAAAGCGGGTGATATTATACTTACGTCTGAATATGGAACAGCCTCTATCACATTAATAGAAGCCCGTATCTGGGTTGATAAAAATTCTTTATCAATTACACCGGTTGCCTTTGATTGGGGAGGCAAATTTGATGGCGCTAACAATGGATCACAATTTGGATATGCCTCCATCGTTCCAAAAGCGGCAGGTGATTTTTATGGCGGTCTGCAATGCGATACATCTACATGGGCTGGGCCATTTGGAATTGTATTCGATGATAATTCTGTTAGTACTAACTATACTCCAAAACAATTCATGGAGTTCTCAGTAAATCTTACCAAGCTTGGTTTAGATCCTGCAGCATTGCCTGGCGGCAGTACCTGCGATCAGCCTTTTCAAAAAGTAATGGTAAAAACAAGAGCATCTACTTCCTTTACTGCAGAGCTAAAAGATTTTGTAGGGCCCTTTAAATTCTTTGCAAAACCTTCGGTGAGTTTATTCACAGATATTCCGGTCTTTTGTGGCGTTGTGGGCGTTAGTAATTTAAAAGTGGTTAACGCAAATCCTTCCTCCATTTATAACTGGACTACCCCTGATGGGCATTTCCTTGATACTTCTGTAGCTGCCTCGGTTTTTGTGGATGCACCGGGTACTTATATTGTAACCTCAAGATTAAATACGGACTGTCCTGCATCTGCATCAGATACCATCACTATTACATTTGATGGCACCTGCGGTATCCTGCTCAACAATGAATTAAACTTTGCCGGTTCATTAGATGGCACCATCACCAACCTACAGTGGAATGCTCTTACCAATGAGCAGGTAGAAAAATACATTCTGGAAAGAAGTCTAGATGGGATAAATTTTGAGAAAGTATTTGAATTTGCCTCTGCAAATGCAAAGTGGAGTCAGGATAAGTTCAATGTGCCAGATCAAATTGAAAATCTGCTAAGTAATTATGTGTATTACCGTTTAAAAATAATAGCCCCCAGCAAACAATTGAAGCAAAGTAAAGTGATTAGATTGGACTTAAGCAGTGCTCATGTAAAAACCGCCATGTCCGTAATACCCAATCCGGTAAGAGATAATATCACGCTAAGCGTATTTACACCAAAGGCAGGCAAACTAAACATATCTATTATGGACGCTACAGGCCAGTGCCATTATGTGGCTTCTACAAATGCTGATAAGGGAAATACAAAATTGAACCTGGGTAAACTACCAGCAATCCAAAATGGAGTCTACTTTGTAAAGGTGGTTATCAATGGTAATACTATGGTGAATAAAATTGTGGTGAACAGGTAATCAGAATTTCAATATACGAATCATACTTTATCTAATTGGCAGTTACTATCACTGCCAATTTCTTTTCGTCGGTATTCCATAACCAATTATCTTCCTAATTTCCCTGATACATAAACCCTACAACTTCGCAACCGGTTGCATTGGTAAAATTTTATCACTACTTTTATCTTATATTGTTATAACACATTCATCGATATGCTGCTCACCAACCGTTTTAATTGCTATAGCGTTTTTTTAGTCATAGTAATATGGACTTTGTTTGTACACACAGGATGCCACAATAAATCAGCAAACTACAAGTTTTCCCCCATTGCCCCATCCAGCAGTAATATCAAATTTAACAACAGTATTGATGAGAAATTGATGCCTAAAAATGCATTGAACGAATTTGCCTACATGGGCGGAGGTGTTGGCATACTGGATGTTGACAACGATGGAAAAAAAGATATTTTCTTTTGTGGCAACCAGGTAAGCAGCGCCCTTTATTTAAATAAAGGAAACAACAACTTTGAAGATATTACGCAAAAAGCAGGTATAGCTACCAACTCCTGGTGCTCGGGTGTAAGCGTAGTTGATATCAATAATGACGGTTATGATGATCTTTATGTCTGCGTTTATAATAATAGCACCAGCAGCCACAATTCAAACCTGTTATTTATAAACCAACATAACAATACTTTTAAAGAACAGGCAAAAGAATATGGTCTCTCCTTTTCCGGTGCATCATCGCAGGCAGTTTTTTTTGATTACGATCTGGATGGTGATTTGGATATGTATCTTGCCAATTATTTCTTAAACGCTTCTTACTCCGCTAACTTCCTTTTTCCAAAAAACAATTCAGGTAATTCACCTGCCAATGATAAGTTGTTTCGTAACGATGGAGACTCGGCCAACACAGGCCACCCTGTATTCACGGATGTGAGTATGGCTGCTGGAATCAAAGAAAATGGATATGGCTTAAGCGTGGTGGCATCCGATGTAAACAACGATGGCTGGCCTGATCTTTATGTAACCAATGACTTTGTATACAATGATGAACTTTGGCTGAATAATAAAAATGGATCTTTTACCAATATCATTGATTCATCCATAGGCCACCAGAGCTATAGCAGTATGGGTTGTGATGTGGCAGATTTTAATAATGACGCTAAGCCGGATATTGCCACACTGGATATGATGCCGGAAGACAATGCCAGAAAAAAAATCACTTTTTCTTTTATGAACTATACCCGTTACCAACAGGAACGGCAAATGGGCTATGCCCCTTCTTTTGCACGTAATATGCTGCAATTAAACAACGGCAACGAGATTATAGGACAGAATGCAGTTCCATATTTTAGCGAAATAGGACAACTGGCGGGTATTAGCGAAACCGACTGGAGCTGGAGTGTTTTAATGGCCGATTTTGATAATGACGGGTATAAAGACATGCATATTACGAATGGTATTGGACGAGACTTTATTAATGCAGATTTTATTGAGTTTACTAAAACCACCGGTAGTAACATAAACGATCCTGAACAGGTAAGAAAATTACTGAATGATAAATTGATTTCACTCCAGCATATAGAACTGCCGAATTATTTATTCCTGAATAACCATGATTATTCATTCAAAAATATCTCCGATAGCTCAGGCGTAAATGAAAAATCAATATCTAACGGTGCCGCATATGCTGATTTAGATAATGATGGCGATCTTGACCTGGTGGTAAATAACATCAATAAAAACGCTTTTGTTTTTATCAATAATACCATTCAAAAAGACAAATCAATTGCTTCACACAGCATTGGTTTTATTCTGCAGGGGAATAATAAAAACAAAAAAGCTTATGGTGCCAAGATGTACCTGCATGTTGCCGGGCAAACCCAGGTGCAGGAAGAATCTCCGGTACGTGGTTACCTATCTTCTGTAGATTCAAAATTATTATTTGGAACAGGCAACAAAAACAAGATTGACTCTGCTGTGGTAATCTGGCCAGATAACACGATGTCAGCTCTTTACGATCTAGCTGCTGATTCAATCTATACTTTAAAACAGCAGGATGCCAAACAGCCATGGCAACCCAGCATTAATACCAATTACTTATTTACTGACGTGACTGCGTCGGTTGGCGCAGTTTACAAACACAATGATGTGTCGTTTGATGATTATGATGTGCAGCGTTTGTTACCACAAAAATTCTCACAGCAGGGGCCGTTTATTTCCACAGGCGATATCAACAAAGATGGTAATATTGATTTTTTCATCGGGGGTGGATTCAACAGTCCAGGGGCTTTGTTTACGCAACAAGCAGACGGGAAATTTATTGGTAAAAACTTCACTGACAGCATCAAGTTTGAAGAAGATATTGCAAATGTGTTTTTTGATGCGGACGGAGACGGCGACCAGGATCTATTGATAACCTATGGCGATGTTCGGTATACAGATACTTCCCGTTTTTATAATCCACACCTATACCTCAATGATGGCAAAGGGCATTTCACCTTTGCTCCAAATGCTATTCCCTCATCGGTCAAAACAATTGCAGGTTGTGTAACCGTGGCCGATTACGACGGAGATGGAGATATAGATATTTTTATTGGAGGAAGAGTATCACTCAAATATCCCCTGCCAGCAGCCAGTTTTATACTTCAAAATGATAAGGGCATTTTTAAAGATGTTACCGCTTACGTATGTCCTGCACTTGTGAAACCGGGTATGATTACCGCTGCAGCATGGGTTGATTTTGACAATGACAAACAGGTAGACCTGGTTATAGCCGGAGAATTTATGCCTATCAGTTTTTTTAAAAATAACCAGGGGAAATTGAGTGATGTAACCGCTGCCACTGGGTTAATAGATAGGAAAGGCATGTGGCGGAGCATTTGTGTGGCAGATATTGACAATGATGGAGACCAGGACTTTATCTGTGGCAATCTTGGGCTCAATAACCACTATGCTATCAGTGATGCATACCCGATGAAGCTATTTGCAAAAGATATGGATGGTAATGGCAGCATTGATCCGTTGATGTTTTATTTTCAAAAAGATATAGACGGAAAACGAAAACTGTTTCCCTCCATTAGCAGGGATCTTTTTGCCAGCCAGGTGCCTATGATAAAAAAATCATTTCTGTTAAATGCTGATTATGCAAAAGCAGACTTCAACAGTATATACAAGGATACCAGTAATATGCACAGCTTCACCTGCAATGAAATAAGGAGTTGCTGGATGGAGAATTTGGGCAGCGGGAAATTTACCGTGCACGCACTCCCTGTGGAAGCACAATTTGCGCCCGTTAATGCCATCATTTGCGGCGATGTTACGGGAGACGGCATTAATGATTTGATTCTTGCCGGTAACGAATATCAAACAGAAGTGATGACCGGCCGTTATGACGCCTCTTATAGTTGTTTTTTAAAAGGTAAGGCTGATAA
>CAZDHQ010000398.1:0-4971 GCA_964505135.1 uncultured Ferruginibacter sp. | reverse complement strand
TGTGCATGTTTCTTGAGAGAGAAAGCTCATGCAAAATAGAAAGCAGTTCCAGTACAGAGTCAAATCCATGCTTTTGGCTCAATGCCGATAATTTTGGAGTAATCTGCTGAATAGTTTCCTGCGAAAATAAAATTCCTTTTGCAGAACGTTCAAACATCTTCCTTATAAAACTCATCTGGTTACGGCGTAAAAATTTTTCATCAAATAAGTCTTTATGAAACTGTATGGTGATCTCTTTTATTTCTTTGCTTTTACATTGATGCGTTTGCCACACATGTGGCAAATTGGATCCCACCAATACTAACTCAAGCTCTCCAATTTCTCCAATGTGATCACCAATAATTCTACGGGCCCCTTTCGCATTCATAATAAAGTTCAGCTCCAGTTCTTCGTGAGAATGAAGAGGAAAGTCGAATTCTGATTTTGTCCGGGAAAATAAAGTGAAGCAATCACTGCTGGTAAGCGGTGTAATTTCTCTCAGTATATTTTTATTCATTATTGATGAGGTTTCAGAATTGTGAAGATAATATAGTATTAATAAAATCTAATATAATATTGATATTATCTTTTATAAATAGCCTGTAAATACTATTTATTAGGGCATAGATCTCTGTGAATTGAATTATAGAGCATCATCAAATGATAATATAGTACTATTTTACTGTTGGTTTACTGGTTTAAATTTGTTCTTCAAATAATCATGCTATATGAGAAAGAAACGACCGCTATGGCTACTTGCAACCGTGCTTGCAATAATCCTAAGTTCCCCCGCTCTATTTGCACAAACAAAAACAATTGCCGGCGTTGTAACAGACCAGAACGGTGCTGTTGTTAGCAATGCTACCGTCACTGTAAAAAACGGTAAAGCTGCTACCACCACCGATCAAAATGGTGCGTTTAAGCTGAACGTGGCAGAAAGTGCTAAAACATTGGTGATTACTTATGTGGGTGCTAAGCCCGTGGAAGTATCCATCGCAGACAAATCAAATGTAGTTGCAACCATTGCAATTAAAGAAACCAATTTGAATGAAGTGGTGGTAATTGGTTATGGTACTGCCCGCCGGGCAAATGTATCCACTGCTATATCTTCTGTAAAGGCAAAAGATTTAAAAGACCTGCCTGTTACAGGTATTGACCAGGCCCTGCAAGGAAAGGTAGCTGGCGTTACTGTTCAAAATAACAGCGGGCAACCAGGTGGAGGTGTAAACCTTAAAGTACGTGGTGTTACCACCATCAACTCTAATGATCCATTGATAGTAGTGGATGGTGTAGTGTTTGAAAGCAATACCAAATCAAGTCTTGGCTTTGCCGGAATTGGCGGTGCCAATGGACAAACAGGTAATAGCTTTTTAGCCACCATCAACCCCAATGATATTGAATCAATAGATATTTTAAAAGATGCATCGGCGCAAGCCATCTATGGTTCAAGAGCTGCCAATGGTGTTATTTTAATCACTACTAAAAAAGGTAAAGCAGGTGATGGAAAAATAGGATATGATTTTTCACAGGGCTCACAGGAGATATATCGCTTTTTACCAATGATGAACCTGCAGCAGTTTGCCCAGTATCAAAATGATGTGATTGGTATTGTTGGTCTTCCTAAAAATCCATTGTTTAATGATCCAACAAAATTGGGTACCGGTACAGACTGGCAGGATGCTATCTTCCGCCGTGGAAGCATCACTTCACATAACCTGAGTTTTTCAGGCGGTAAGGATAAAACTACTTATTACATCTCTGCAGGATACTTTAATCAAAAAGGTATTTTAACCGGTTCTGATTTTAAACGCTATACCGCAAGGGTAAGCTTTGAAAGCCAGTTAAAAAGCTGGATGAAAACAGGCTTTAGTGTAAATGGTTCCCGCAGTACACAAAACATTACACTGTCTGATGATCCCAACAGTATCATCTGGAATGGCCTGTTACAAAACCCATTGATTCCAATTAAAAATCCTGATGGAACATTTACCGGTTCCGGCTTTCAGTCTGGTGGTCTTACTTATTATGTTGATAATCCTGTTGCCCGTAGTTTTTATACAGGTAACCAATCTATCAGCAGCTATGTATTTGGTAATGTGTTTGCAGATGCAGAGATCATCAAAGGGTTGAGCTTTCGAAATGAGTTTGGTTATTCAATGAGTAACTATAACAACAGTGGATATTCAAAAAGTGGTTTGATTGGTAATACACCCATTGCCAGCCAATTGATTGATTATCGTGGCAATGGTTATTTCTGGTCTTTCAAATCATACTTCAATTATTACAAAACAATTGGCAAGCATTCATTTAATGCTACTGCCGGTCATGAAGCGCAGGTGAATTACTGGGAACAACTATCCGGTACTAAAACAAACCTGCAAAACAATATTCTTGACCTGAATGCAGGCAGCAGTGATAAACTCACCTGGGGCTTGAATGGTGGTAAAAACGATGGTTCACTGGAATCTTATTTTGCACGTGCTAACTATACGTATGATAACCGCTACACAGTAGGCGTAAGTTTGAGAAGAGATGCTTCATCTAAATTCTTTGGTGATTATAAATGGGGAACCTTCCCTGGTGCATCTGTGGGATGGACAGTAACCAACGAGAAGTTTGCAGAGAAACTTAAGAAGGTAGTTGATTATTTCAAAGTAAGGGTTTCTTATGGTGCAGTAGGTAATCAAAACATGCCAAACGGTGCGCCTAATCCTCCGTACACTTCAGTGGTTAGCTTCTGGCCTGGCCCTGTTGGTTTTGGTACATCTAACTATTTGTATGGTGTGGCCAACCCTAATTTGAAATGGGAATCTGTAGTAACGCAGGACGTAGGTTTTGATGCTGCCATTCTTGATAACCGCATTGAAGTAAGTTTTGACTACTATAAAAAGACTACCAAGGATATGTTGATTATTGGTACGGGTCCACGTTTGATTGGTGTGGGCGATCAATGGGATGATTTAAAAGGACCAGTAATTAACGTAGGGCAAATGACCAATACAGGTTTTGATTTTTCTGTAAACACTACCAACGTAAAAACAAAATCATTTACCTGGAAATCCAATATCATTTATACTCACTATAAAAACATCCTGGATAAACTGGCTGGCTCTACTGCAGCGCTTACCGGTAAATTAGGTTTTGCTGGTACCGTGGTTACATTTACACAGCCTGGTTATCCTGTAGGTTCTTTCTTCGGTTATCAAACAGATGGCTTGTTTAGAACCAATGATGATATCGCCAAAGGTTTACCACAGTTTGGACAGCCTTATGGCCTGGGTGATGTAAGATTTAAGGATGTAAGTGGACCAAATGGAAAGCCCGATGGTATCATTGATGCAAATGATATCACTTTCATTGGGAGCCCATTACCTAAGTTCACTTTTGGTTTTACCAACACGTTTAACTACAAAAATTTTGATGCATCTGTTTTTTTACAGGGAAGCTATGGCTCTAAAATTTTTAACTATACCAAAACTGCCATTGAATCACAAAACAGTGCTTTCCTAAACCAGTTAACATCTGTAATGGACAGGTACACTGAAACCAATACAAATGGTAAACTGCCTCGTTTTACTATTGATAATCCAAATAACAACGCTATTTCAGACAGGTTTGTAGAAGATGGTTCTTACATGCGTATTCAAAACATCACCATCGGCTACAGGGTACCTGCAAGCGTGTTACAAAAAATAAAATTCAATACCGTTCGTGTTTACTTTACTGTACAGAACGTGCACACCTTTACGAAGTACTCTGGTTTCGATCCTGAAATTGGTGCATTTAACAACGATATCAGGTTAATGAATGTGGATGCAGGTCACTATCCTACACCACGTACATTCAGTTTTGGTGCCAACATTGAATTATAATTGATCATTTCAAAAGCTTACTATATGTTTCAGAAAAAAAGATTTGGTTTAATACTGGTAGCATTGCTGGGGCTGGTGGCTTGTAAAAAATCTTTTACAGAAAGGCCTGCACTGGATTCTACCACACTAGATAACTACTATAACACTAGGGAAGAAGTTAGAGGACTTACCAGCACATTATACGGTGTGCCCTGGCGCAATTTTGAAGAACGAGCATGGGATGCCATTGGGGATGTAATGTCTGGTAATGAACTGGCTACTTACGATCCAAGCTATGGACCATTTCATAATTTTACTTTCTCCGCTAACTCTGTCGCCATTGCAGATGCGTGGGCATCATTATATAAAATTGGTGGATGGACGAGTGAATACACCAATGCATTGACATTGAAGCTGCAAAAAGGTGGTGATGGCTCTTTCATCAATCCAGCCATTGCAGAATGTCATTTCTTTAAAGGTGTGGTATATTTTTATGCTGCCCGTATGTGGGGTGATGCACCTATTATTAACCAGCCAGGTGAAACCATTTTAAGCGGTAATTTTAGAATACCAAGGTATTTACAGGCAGATGTATTAAAGTTTGCACTGAATGAGTTTAGGCTTGCAGAAGAAGGCTTGCCTGCAACAGACGATCCGGGAAGGGTTACCAAATGGGCAGCGAAGGGTATGATGGCAAAACTATACCTCTATCGCAATGATTACGACAGTGCAAAAATGAAAGCACAGGAAGTAATTAGCTCAGGCCAATTTGATCTGTTCCCAGACTATGCCGGTTTGTTTAATACTGCTGCCAACAATAACAATATTGAATGCCTGTTTTCTCTGCAGCACCAGGCTACACAAAATCCTTATGGCTCTGGTAACCTGAAACCAAAAGACAGGGGCCCAAGCAGCCTTCAAACAAGTGAAGCCGATTATTATGGTGGTGTATTCTTTCCTACGATGGATATCATTAAAGCATACGAACCAGGTGATAAAAGAAAAGCAGGTTCCATTATGCAGCATGGATGGGAAATGCCTAACTGGAAACCACAACGTAATGGTCTTGCGGATTATAATGCTTTTATGACAAATGGTTTTAGGATTGATACTACAATAGATGTGAGCAAGGGCGGTACTA
>CAZDHQ010000397.1:0-4979 GCA_964505135.1 uncultured Ferruginibacter sp. | reverse complement strand
CCATTTAAACTAAAAGTGAATAGTAGTGCTGCTCTTTGTGCTGGCAAATCAGTATCGCTTAATGCAACAGGTGCTGAAAAATACCAATGGTATCCTTCGGAAGGTTTGAATGATATGTTTGCAGCATCTCCTGTAGCTTCACCTGCTGTAAACACTACCTATAAAGTAATTGGATCAGATGAAGCAGGCTGCTTTAGAGATACTGCTTTTGTAGATGTAAGTGTAATGCCTTCACCTACGGTGGATGCAGGCGCTGATAAAACCATTGATGCAGGAACTGTAATAGATCTAACAGCTGCTATATCCTCTGATGTAACTGAAGTCAACTGGACTCCAACCGGAAGTATTTTTAGAAATGATCCAACAGCCATTACGGTAAAGCCAATGGCAACAACTGAATACACTGTAATGGTTAAAAATAGTGCAGGTTGCACTGCCTTTGATAAAATGACGGTGCTGGTAAACCAAAACAGTAATGCAGAAGATATCTTTCTGCCCAATACTTTTTCTCCTAACGGTGATGGTATAAACGAAATTTTCTATCCAAGATCAAAGGGATTGATAAAAGTAAAATCCCTGGTGATAGTAAACAGGCACAATGAAGTAGTATTTGAAAAGAATAATTTCTACACCAATGATGCCAATGCAGGGTGGAACGGCTTATACAGGGGTACACCAATGCCTGCTGATGTATTTATCTATACCATTAGTTTTGAAAAAACTGATCACCAAATCCAGTTTAAAAGAGGAGATATTGCATTAATACGGTAACAATATCTTATTGAGCTGGTCCGTCTGTGTCTTTTCTTTTATAGTACAGGCTTAGGTGCACTTCCCAGCCATCAAAGCTCCCAATCAATTCTACATCTACCACCAGGTTAGCATAATGCCAATCATTTGTCTTTATTTTAAGAGAGCTCACTGCAAACCGAACGTTCTCATCTGCCTTTTCCATTTCACCTTCAAACTGGGAGGCCGGTGAACCGATTCCTTTCAGCCTCGTACTTTTTACCTGCGCAAATATTTTCTTATAAGCTTTTGAGGCTTCTTCATAATTGTCACCGGCATAAGCGATACATTGCCAGCTTGCGCTATTATCAATTTTTGAATGATACCTTTTGATGGTACAATAGCTGGCACCGGGTAGCCCAATAGTTGACTGATAAAGATCCGCATCTACTTCACCGGGCAATGATTCTCCCTGGATGTTTTTGAAGTTTGATGCATGCGCTAAAACAATTGCTGTAAGCGAATCCGCAAAACCATTGCTGTGGGTGGCTGGAGATGTTTGCGCTGTGGAGAAAAGAAATACAATGCAACACAGGCCAAAGAGGGTAAGTTTTTTCATAGTTCAGTATTAAAATGCAATGATAGATCAATCAATAAAAATTAAGGCGATGCAGTTTTCAACAGCATGTTAGTTTATATATTTGAAAAGAAAACCTAAAATAAAGTTTGTGAAGATTGCTTCAGTTAACGAGATCAAACATGAACTGGCCACACTGCCTGCAAATGATTTAGTGAATATCTGCCTGCGGCTGGCCAAGTTTAAAAAAGAAAATAAAGAGCTGCTGAATTATCTATTGTTTGAGGCAAGTAATGAAACTGCTTTTGTTAATGCCGTCAAGCATGAGATCAATGATGAGTTTGATGCTATCAACAAATCCAATATATATTATGCTAAAAAATCAATTCGTAAAATATTACGTATTACCAATAAATATATTCGCTATACTGCTTCCAAAGAAATAGAGATTATCCTGCTCTGTCATTTTTGTGAAACACTGAACGAATCAGGTATTGCATTTAAAAAAAGTACTGCGTTATCCAATCTTTACCAGGCGCAGTTAAAAAAAATAAAAGCCGCCATCGCTACAGTGCATGAAGATTTGCAGTACGACTATTTAAAGCAGTTGAAAGAACTGGATTAATGTAAAAGCAAATGATTATTTTGCGGCAATAAATCTCACACATTATGGAACTGAAAGAACAGTTTGAACAGGCTGTAGCCAATAGTAAAATGCTTGCTCAAAAACCTGCCAACGAAACATTGCTTAGTTTATATTCTCTTTACAAACAATCCACCGAAGGAGATGCATCTGATGAAGCGCCTTCCAATCCATTTGATTTTGTAGCCAAAGCAAAGTACAATGCATGGCTGGAACAAAAGGGTAAATCAAAGGAAACCGCCATGCAGGATTATATTGATTTGGTGAATAAATTAAAAGAGTGATAAGCCGCCAACTAATAACTAAACTGATTAACTAATGCCGGTAAACAAAAACGCTGCTGTAGGATTTATATTTATTACACTGCTGATTGATGTGATTGGCTTTGGAATTATTATTCAGGTGATGCCTAAATTGATTTCAGAGTTAAAGCATGTAGACATTAGTGCTGCATCTAAATATGGAAGCTGGTTGATTTTTGTATATGCGGCCATGCAGTTCCTCATTGCCCCATTGTTTGGTAGTCTTAGTGACCGTTATGGAAGAAGACCTATACTTTTATTATCATTATTTGGTTTCGGTATCGACTATCTTTTTCTTGCCCTGGCGCCAACTTATGAATGGTTATTTGTGGGCAGGGTAATCAGTGGTATTACTGGTGCAAGTTTTACAACGGGTGCCGCTTATATAGCTGATGTAAGTACACCTGAGAATAGGGCCAAGAACTTTGGATTAATAGGTGCCGCATTTGGATTGGGATTCATCATCGGCCCATTGATTGGAGGATTGCTTGGACATTTTGGGTTGAGAGTTCCGTTTTATGCCGCAGCAGTGTTGGCCTTGCTGAATTGGTTATACGGCTATTTTATACTTCCTGAATCACTTCCTGTAGAACAGCGCCGTAAGTTTGAATGGCCAAGAGCCAATCCAATGACATCTTTATTAAAACTTGCCAGGTATCCTGCTCTCACTGGCCTTGTTACGTCACTTGTATTGGTGTTTCTTGCATCACATGCAGTGCAGAGCAACTGGAGCTTTTTCACCATGTATCGTTTTAATTGGGATGAAAAAATGGTAGGAATATCACTGGCAGTTGTTGGGGTACTCGTTGCCGTTGTACAGGGAGGGCTAATTCGTTTTGTCAATCCAAAGCTAGGCAACGAAAAAAGTATTTACATTGGCTTACTGCTTTATACTATTGGAATGGCTTTGTTTGGTATTGCCAATAAGGGCTGGATGATGTTTATTTATCTTATACCTTATTGCCTTGGCGGTATTTCTCAACCGGCCTTGCAGGCTGTGATGGCGGGCAAAGTACCAGCTAACGAGCAGGGAGAGTTACAGGGATCTATTACGAGTATGCAATCTGCTTGTGCCATATTTGGTCCGCTGATCATGAATAACCTGTTCTTTTATTTTTCACATGATAAGGCGCCGGTGTTCCTTCCTGGTGCTCCTTTCTTGTTGGGAGCTTTGTTGTTGCTGATAGCTGTGGTGATTGCCTATCGTAGCTTGCATGTGAAGAAACACTTGCAATAAGATTATTGAGCCATCATATGTTTTTCATGGCAGCATATAAATCGTGAGCGAAGTCGAAGGACTCCCTTTTACTTTTCTATCTTTACTCATCTTAAAGAAATCCATAGATGATTAACAGCATTGATAATTATAAAAACATTTTCTTCATCGGTGTAGCCGGCACCGGCATGAGTGCCATTGCCCAATACTTAGCTGGCATTGGTAAAAATGTGAGCGGCAGTGATCGTTATTTTCAACCTGGTGTTTTTAATGAAACAAAAGAAAAGCTGGAAGCCTGCGGCATCCAATGTTTTTTACAGGATGGAGAAGGTATTACTGAAACAACAGACTTAGTAGTTGTTTCCACAGCCGTGGAAGATACGGTGTTTGAAGTACAGAAGGCAAAGCAGTTTAACATTCCCATCATCAAGCGCTCCGAGTTATTGGCCTTGATTGCAGCAAGTAAGAAAACAATTGCCGTGGGAGGTACATCCGGCAAGAGCACCACCAGCGCCATGTTGTTTTCTATTTTGGAGCATGCAGGCTTACAACCAAGTATCATTAGTGGCGCAGGTTTGGTAAGCATTATCAAGGAAGGAAAAATAGGCAATGCAAAAGTGGGAGCAGGAGAGTGGCTGGTAATCGAAGCAGATGAAAGCGATGGCTCCATTGTTCAATATTTTCCTGAAGTTGGCTTACTGTTGAACATAGATAAAGATCACCAGGAGATTGATGAACTGATGGATATCTTCAGCACATTTAAAAAAAATACTGCCAAGCTGTTTGTAGTAAATGAATCCAATCATTTATCAAAACAGTTATCAGTAAACAGTGATAATGATTTCTCGTCTGATGAAACGGCGGACGTAGGTTATGTTGCTAAAGGATTTGTTCAAACTGGACTTTCCATTTCATTTGGCATCCATCGTTCTGTGCTGCCAGAAGAGCATGCTGCATTTACACTACAAGCCATTGGCAAACACAGTATGGAAAATGCATTGGCTGCTGCATGTATTGCTAATCAGTTGGGCGTTAGTTTAACTAAATGCGCTGAAGCATTAAAAACATACGAAGGTATTTATCGTCGCCATCAAATTTTAGGTAATAAAAGTGGTGTTTGGTTAATTGATGATTATGCACACAACCCGGCCAAATGTGCTGCATCCATCGCCGCCTGTCAACCGCTGGCATCCAAAGTGGTGGCCTGGTTTCAGCCGCATGGATATGGCCCCACCCGTTTTTTAAGAAATGATTTTGTCAAAGAGATTGCTGCAGTGCTTCGTCCTCAGGATGAAATATGGATGAGTGAAATTTTTTATGCCGGTGGTACTGCTGTAAAAAATATTTATGCCAATGATTTGATCAACGATATCAAAGCATTGGGCAAACAGGCTTTTTTTGTAGAAGATAGAAACCAGTTTTTAACTACTGCAAGACCGCATTTAAACGATGATTCCGTATTGCTTTTAATGGGAGCAAGAGATCCAAGCCTGGAAACATTTGGTAAACAGA
>CAZDHQ010000396.1:0-4982 GCA_964505135.1 uncultured Ferruginibacter sp. | reverse complement strand
GAACCTAATGGGGGCATGTTCCAAACTACTTCGGGCAGCATCCTGAATGCTACTACTATTTGCAGATCAGCGTTCAATGATTTTAATTCAGCTAAAAACTCAGGATTCTTTAATTTTTCTGGCTGTAACACATGCAGGTTATGTTCTACCGCATATTTTTTTACTGCACTTTGCTGCAACTGCATTCCTCTGCCTGCTGGCTTATCCGGCGCTGTTATCACGCCCACAATATTGCAACCTGCTTTTACCAATGCATCCAACGAGGCCACAGCAAACTCAGGCGTACCCATAAAAACAATGCGTAAATCTTTATAATCTTTCATACCGGCTGCGAAGATAAACAAAGCAGCCCAGTAGCGTTACAGTCTAGTTATTGAGGGCCATAGTATGATAGTACTTACTTTTTATTTCAGGTATCAGTGCAGTCAGCTTTTTTATTCTTGTTTCATCGCTGGGGTGCGTGGAAAGAAATTCAGGTGTTTTGTTTTTATTGTTGGCAGCCATTCTTTGCCAAAATAAAATGGCTTCTTCCGGATCATAACCGGCCATGGCTGCAAATATTAATCCCAGCTTATCCGCTTCACTTTCCTGCATGCGACTATTGGGCAGGGCCAGCGCCAGGTTGGAACCAATCATGTAAAGACCAAGAAAGATCAACTGCGTTTCCTGCTTTTTATTTTTCAATGCTTCTTCTAAAATCATCCCACCTAAATTGATCAACAAACCTTCACTCATTCTTTCATTGCCATGTCTTGCAATAGCATGAGCGATTTCATGGCCCATCACAACTGCAAGAGCAGTTTCATTTTGTGTAACCGGTAAAAGGCCGGTATATACCACTACTTTGCCACCAGGCATACACCAGGCATTCACGGTGTTTTCATCTATCGTATTATACTCCCATTTAAAATTCTTTAGTTCTTTACTGAAATTATTTTGCTGCATATAAGTCTCTACAGCCTGCTGTATTCTTGTTCCCACCCTTGTTACCATGGCTGCACGTGCATCATTTTGCGAAAGTGTAGCACTTGTCTTTACCACAGAATCGTAAGCTTCAAAAGCCATAGATGTAATTAAACTATTGGGAACAAGATTTAACTGTTTGCGACCGGTAACCGGAACTGTTTTGCATGAGCTGAAGACAATAAGGAATAAAGAAAACGTTACAATTGCCTGTTTCATTTGAATAATTTAAGTGATGAAATTAGAGCTGGTAAAATGCTGGAACAATCCTGTAAAAGAGGGATATTACAAGGATATTATTAGAAGGCACCGTGGCCACTTTGGCTTTTGATTGTATGTATGTGTGATAAAGAAACCAAATAAAGCAAGCGTTTACTTACGGGGCATTATGGTAACCCGACCTTCTTAACATTGTAGAAGCCGATCTGCCATCATCGAAATGTACATGCATATTGTTGCTACATAAATTGCTTAATTCATGCAACTGATTTTAAGAAGACACTATCACTCTTTACAGTCCCTGCAAGGCCCGTTACCTGTAAAATGCGCAAATATGCCTGATGATGAAAAACGACTGTCCAACGGTGAGGCCTTTGCAAACAACACATAGCTGCCGCTGTAACTGATCGCAGGTTTGCCTACATAGGTTCCCTGTACATTACTTATGATTTGCTTTTTGCCGGTACGTATATTGTGTAACACAATATTGGATGCTGGTGTTCCCAAATTGGTAGCCTTGGTTGGAAATGCAATCCAGGTACCATCATAACTGATCGCCACTTTTTCTCCCTGTTCAATCGGGCTATCATTGTCTGCAGGCTTGCCATCATCTGTTTGGCTAACTATAGTTACCATGTTGGTTTCTGTATCATACACAAATACATCCTGGAAAACATTGTTATCATTTGGAACCACGTTGGTAGCGGTGGTAGTATAAGCAATATAGCGGCCATTGCCTGAGATAGATGAGGCAACAAAGCGTGTGGCAGATTCCTGCCCCTGGTTTCTTTCTTTACCATCATGTGTGAGGCTGATGCGTTTCAATCCTTTTTCGCCACGCTGCCAAAGAAAAATATCCCACATATTGTTGGTATCACCTCTTACCAGCGTACCCGTTGCTGAACTAAAAGTAGCCCTGCTGCCATCAAAGGAAATACTGCCCTTACCTGCGCTGCCACCCTTTCCTGTGGATGGATCAATGCTGATCATTTCTGTTTTTGCATTTGCAAGATCACGTATGAACACATTGGAAATAGATTGGCCTTTGGATGTACTGCTCAGATTAGCTGCATTGGAAGTAAACACTACAAACTGTCCATTCCCTGATATATTGGCTTCGTAACTTTCTGCATCTGCAAATTTTCCGTTGGCAGCTTTGCTAACCAATTCAATGGTATTGGTAGCTGCATTCCAGATGAAAATATCATTTGCATTGTTGTTATCACCATCTACTAAATTAGATGCATTTGATTCGAAAACCAGTAATTGTCCATCGGCGGATAAAGAAGGCGCATAGCTGTCAGCGTTAGCCAATTCTCCGGAGGCTGATTTTGAAATCAATTTGGTTACTCCGGTATTCCTGTCTCTCCAGAATATTTGACGATACTTTCCATTGTTGCCTTCAAGACCGGCAGTTAAGGATACAAATGCAACATAACGACCTTCTTCACCATTGTAACCACCAATAGCTATATCGCCGCTTTCATAAAAACCGCTGATAGTTTTATCATCAGTGCTGCGACTTACGAGTTCATAAGTATAATCAACCGCAGCTCTCAATTTGTCTACCCCATTGGCTGCAGTTCCTTTTCCATTGTAAACTACACCTTTCATATTGGCAGGAATCTTCTTCAGCATCAAATCAAAGGGAGCATTTTCAGCGATGGGTTTTGTAAAAGCGAAAGGCATATTACTGTATTGCTTACCTGCAGTTTTTGGAAAATTAATGGGTAGGTCAGTAGTACCAATGCTTGCCAAGGTAACAGCAGCACCTGCTGGTGCACTGATGGTTCCTGAGAGCGTGTATCCTTTACCGGTAGCTTTTGCAGAAGTAGTGTTAACGCTTGCGGCATCTGTTGTATTTGAAGATTTTTTAACAGCGGTTTCAGTGGTTATTTTTTTTACTGGAGCACTACTTACAGCAGTTGCCGCAGTCGTTTCTTTTGGAGCAGCTACTGTTGATTTTACAGGCGTGGCACCCGGCACTGTTTTGCCGATAAATGATTTTAATAAATCAAGGTTAATCAATGGTTCAATAGCATCCCCAAATGCGGCATAGATAGGATAGCTATAATTACAGGTGAGTTCAACACTAATAAATTGCGGAACAGCAGGAGCCAACTTACGCTTGAAATAGGCAGGGTTAGGCTTGGTTAATACTTCTGCAAAGGGCTCTACTTTATCAGTAAAATTATAATCCCAAAGGGAATGAGGATCTTTAATTACGATGGCTTGTTTCTCCAGACCGGCTTCTGTTAATTGGTCGTCTACTCTTTCAATTGCCTTCTGTAAATCGTTTACTGACCGCTTGTAATTTTCATGCTCCCTATCAATGCCTGGTTTGTAGGTATTGTCGATATACTTAGCCAATTTTGCCGGATCATTTTTTAATTCATCCTGCTTGTATTTTTTTTCATACTCCCATTTTTCCAATTGCTCTTTTAAATGTCCCTCTGTAAGTGAAAGCTGGTATTGCAGGATACTTTTTCTTTTTACTAAAAATTCTTTACGTGTTACATAAGTCCACGGCAGTTCATTATCAAAAGTAATCAGCCAGAGTTTACTTTCTCCTTTTATTCCCATGCCCAATGATTCGCTTTCTGAAGGGAATTTCCAAATGCCCGGTTTAATCTCTACGGGCATACCATGCCGCAGATCAAAGAAGCCGGTGAGCATATTGTCTTTACTGGTATCATACAGGGGCGTTTCAAGAAACTGGTTAAACATTACATCTAACCTAGTACCAGTTTCCCCTATAGAAGTTGGTCTATTACCATCACACCAATATTCATGCGCCATGATTGCGTAACCGAAAAGATTTACTGGTTCTCCATTATGTGTATTGGCCATACTAAAATATGGTCTTGCTTCCAGCCTGGACGGTTTATACGATTGAAACATGCTATGTACCAATTCAAGGAACCTGGTACGGTTTAAACCATCAGCACTAGGCACACGGCTTTCTACTTTTACTGCTTTCCAGTTACCTGTGGTAGCCAGGTAGGCTTCATCACATTGTGCATATCCATTATTGCACATCAGTATGATGACTGTGAAAAAAAACAATTGCTTCATGGTAAGTGCATTTTATTTCTAGCTATTTTTTGAGTGGTTACACTTTTATATTTTTTGGGCAAAGAGTATAAAACTTATTCTTTTGTGTAACCTGTAAATATTCCAGATCCTTTGTATTCTGCATCATTCATCCAAAGCACTCTGCCACCTTTGTTTGCAGTAAAATACACATCGTAGGTTTTGGGTTTGCCTTCTATGTCTGAAAAATAGATTTGCCAGTTATTGAGCATCTTAAAAGTACCTGCACCCTTTGCCTGTGCAAACTTAGATACGCCACCATAGGAATTAGCAGCAACGAGCTGCCACTTGTAGGTATTGCCAGCCCCAAACTCAAACCACTGTGAAGATGAATAAGTACTCATACCAGCACTCATGCCTGTATATACATTGGTGTAATAAGTGTTGCTTGCAAAATGATCGTTCCATTTGCCGGTACTATTAATGTCTGATGCAGCTACCGCAAATTTGTTATAGCCTTTCATAGCAGCCAATGGATTCACTACATCACTATTGCTGTTCCAGTCGATAGTTTCAGGATCAATTTTGAACTGCTCTATAAAACTATTTTTATCCGGTGTTACAAATTCTATCCATCCTTCACTTTGGCGAAACAGTAATACAAATACATTTTTACCTGTAGCATTTTCTGTGGCATAACCCATGCCCAGTGTAGGCCGGTTATAGGCGCTGATATAAGTAGTACGATAATTTTTGAGATTGCTGTA
>CAZDHQ010000395.1:0-4985 GCA_964505135.1 uncultured Ferruginibacter sp. | reverse complement strand
GTACCCAATTAAAAATAGTGTACAGATAAGCGTTATACACATCGATATAGATGGCCAGCGGCTTCCGGGATGCATGTTGTTATAGATACTATGCCAAACCCGGCGGGAAGGGTACATCTTAAAATCGTCTACCTTATCTTTCAGGAACTTCTCAAAATCGTCTATGTAAAATTTATTCTCCATCGTTTCACAAGCAGAACTCGGGTCACAAAATGTGTCTTCGTTCTTTTGGTATCAGTTATTATGTTAGTTTAGTTAGCAGCAGCAATTCCCGGTTCAACGGATTTTTCTTTTGGCTTCCTGATAATTTTTTTCTTTATCAGTACATCCTCCAGCATTGTTTTTGCCCTGGTATACTGGCTGCGGCTGGTGCTCTCTTCAATATCAAGCATTGCAGCGATTTCTTTGTGGGAATATCCTTCAATAGCGTACAAATTCAAAACAGTACGGTAGCCAAGCGGAAGCAGTCTGATGCACTCCACTACTTCTTTCGCCTGCATAATAGACGGTATGGCTTCCTCTCTTATGCCAATACTGCCTGCATAAGCAATGTCAACACAATCAGAAAACTTCTTATTCTTTTTAAGAATGTTGATACAGGTATGAACTATTATTCTCCTGATCCAGCCCTCCAGTGCTCCTTCGTTCCTGTACTGGTGAATTTGCGAAAACACCTTGATAAAACCCTCCTGCAGCATATCCTCAGCATCTTCCCTGTTTTTTGCGAAACGATAGCACACACCAAGCATACGTGGGCTGAACCTAAGATATAACGCATCCTGCGAAGCAGCGTTGTTTTCACGACAGCCTGCTAAAATTAGTTCTTCAGTCATGCTTGTTTGGATTTTCACCCTAAATATAGGCATTTAAATCAAAGAAAGTGCTGCATTCCAGGCTAAAAAGCAAGGATTTTTATCGGTAAAAAATTGGCTTGACCGTAATTTTACGGGCAGCATAAACTGGCTATTAACTGGTTTATTTTTTCAATAAACTGTCTGCAGGATATTTTGATTCAATCTCTTTTCGTAACCCTTCAGCCCAGTTTGTCAGCAATGCTTTTTGATCCTGGCTGAGTTTGGCATTGGAATGAATAAGTGTATAAGAGCTAAGCGGCATTTCATCTTCTTTCACCTGCTCTTCTATTTCTTCCAATTTTTTGTATTGACGGCGAATGCGGTAGGACGCAAATTCGTTGAAGTTAATTTCTTTCTTGCCTTCATCCACATGATGCTTTAACCACCATGCTACTGGCTGGATATTATTATACCAGGGATAAGTGGTGTTATTGCTGTGGCAATCATAGCAACTGGTTTTTAAAACCGACATTACATTTTCAGGAACATTGTAAACTCGGGTGATGTCGTTGGCTGTGGCGGCCGCACTTACATCCACATTTTTAGCGGGCCTAAAAAACTGGATCACAACAAAAATGATAAGCAGTAAATACAAGATTTTTTTACCCATGGCAAAAAGTTTTATTGAATATGATATTTTTTCTTAATCTCGGCAGGTAGTATGTAATTGATGCCCGGATTGTTTTCCAGGCCAATCATTGTCCACAGGTTTTTAGAGTAATTGTCTTTAATGGCTAAACCATCTTTTGTTTGTGTTACCCAAAATGTATTAGTTGCTTCATCAAGACTCACATTTTTTTCTCCAAAGGATGTTTTAAAGCTTTGAAGCAGCAGGTCAGTTTGATCTTTATATTTATCTGATACCGGCTTCATGCTCAGTTTTACGTAATAGCTGAATTTGGTAAAACTTCCTTTTGAAAATTTTGAAATGGGTAACACTTCGCCAAGCGAAAGGGAATCTATTTTTATTTCCAGATCAGGATTGTTATAGGCATTTTCCAGCACTTCTTTCAATTGCTCCTTTTTGGCAATTTCAAAAATCCGTGGATACATGTAATCCAGCAGTGGATCAATTTTTAGCTCCTTTGACCAGGTGATGTAATTGGCCAAACGCTTGTTCAATATTGCATCTGCAGTTTGGCTTTTGCCTGCTGCAGATGCAAATAAAATAATTGTAGCAATGATGTATTTTTTCATACCCTTTAATTACTGATTAGGATGTTACCTGTCATTTCTTTGGGTATAGCAAGTTTCATCATGGTAAGAATGCTGGGAGCAATATCGCCTAATTTACCAGGTTTTACAACGCCTTTCCATTCGTTATCTATTACAAACAACGGAACGGGGTTGGTAGTATGGGCAGTATTGGGAGAACCATCTTCGTTGATTTCATAATCTGCATTACCATGGTCCGCTGTTAAAAAGATAACATAGTCCTGTTTTAATGCAGCGGTCACTACCTTTTCTACGCAGGTATCCACTGTTTCCACCGCTTTAATCACAGCTTCCCACACGCCTGTGTGGCCCACCATATCAGCATTGGCAAAATTTAAACAAATAAAATCAGCAGGATCATTTTCTATCTCTTTTACAATAGCAGCCGTAACATCATAGGCGCTCATTTCTGGTTGCAGATCATACGTAGCTACCTTAGGAGATGGCACCATGATCCTTCTTTCTCCATTAAAAGGTACTTCTCTTCCGCCGCTAAAGAAGAAAGATACGTGCGGATATTTTTCTGTCTCAGCTATGCGGATTTGCGTTTTACCATTCTGTTCCAAAATTTCTCCGAGTGTATTTTTCAGATCATCATTTTCAAACACTACGTTTATGCCTTTAAAGCTTTGGTCATACTGCGTCATGGTGGTGTAATGCAGTTGCAAAGTTTGCATGCCAAAATCCGGCATATCCGTTTGCGTTAGTACCTGTGTGATTTCACGGCAGCGGTCTGTACGGAAATTAAAGCAAAGCACCGCATCTCCATTTTTAATGGTAGTATTGGTAAGATTGGCATTAATCAATGGTTTGATAAATTCATCCGTTACATCATTGCTGTAAGATGTTTGCACCGCCTGCAGCATATCAGTAACTTTTTCACCGGTTGCATGTACCATTGCGTCGTAAGCCAGCTTCACTCTTTCCCAGCGCTTATCACGGTCCATAGCGTAATAGCGACCGGTGATGGTTGCAATAGCACCGGTTGATTTATTTAAATGTTCCTGCAGTTCTGTTAGATAACCAAGACCACTTTTTGGGTCTGTATCCCGTCCATCCGTAAATGCATGGATCAATACGTTTTCCAATCCCTGTTCTTTGCACAATGAACAGAGTGCTTTAAGGTGATTAATGTGAGAATGCACTCCACCATCACTTACCAGGCCCAGCAGGTGCAATGTTTTGTTATTTTCTTTTGCATACCTGATAGCAGCTAATAGCTTTTCATTTTTCTGAAACTCACCAGTTCTAATAGCAACGTTAATACGCTGCAATTCCTGGTAAACAATTCTTCCTGCACCCAGGTTAAGATGCCCTACTTCACTATTACCCATCTGTCCTTCAGGAAGACCCACATCTTCGCCGCAGGTAATCAAAGTAGTGTTTGGATATTTTGAATAGAGCGATGTAACAAATGGAACATGGGCGTGCTGAATGGCATCACTGCTTTTTACTTTTCCTAGACCCCATCCGTCCATGATGATGAGGATTGCTTTTTTCTGGTTCATACTTCAAAATTAGCTGTTTTGCAGCTTTTTATAAAAGCATTTTGTCTAATAAGGCAGGGCTGTATATTTGGGGCAAATAATATTAAATGGACTGGCACGTTTTTAGTAAAATACCTGCTGCAAACTTTTAACTATGAAACGAATTTTATCTTTTGCTGCTGTTACCGTACTACTTTCTTCCTTTGCATTAATGGTAAACATTGATGAGGTAGTGGGCGCCCTAAAAACGGGCAATGTGAGCCAAATTGCAAAATACTTTGATAATACAATTGAAATAAGCATGCCTGATAAAAGCAACAGCTATAGTAAAACACAGGCTGAAATAATACTGAAAGATTTTTTCGCTAATAACCCGGTAAAAAGTTTTACCATTATTCACAAAGGTGAAAATGCAGGATCACAGTTTTGTATTGGAACGCTGGCAACAAAAAATGGTATGTTTAGAACTACCGTTTTTATGAAACAAAAGGGAACTGCTCAATTGCTGCAGGAAATAAGATTTGAGAATCGATAAACAACTAATTTTTTTGATAATCCCCCCGGCACAACCGGGGGATTTTTTATGCTTAGCTTTGCCGCTATGATGGAGGAAAAATTATATACGCTGATCAAAAATGCTTTGGCAGAAGATATAGGAGACGGCGATCATTCTACGCTATCTTGTATTGATAAGAATACAGAAGGGAAGGCTGTTTTAAAAATCAAAGACAATGGAATTTTGGCTGGTGTAGAAGTTGCTGAAAAAATATTTAGGTACATGCAGCCAGATATAATTTTTACTGCATTTAAAAAAGATGGTGATGAAATGCAATTTGGTGAGATTGCTTTTGAAGTACAGGCAAGAGTGCATACCATACTTCAGTGCGAAAGACTAGTTTTAAATAGTATGCAGCGCATGAGCGGTATTGCAACCCTAACACATACGTACACAGAAAAATTGAAGATATACAAGACAAAACTGCTGGATACCAGAAAGACTACACCAAATTTCAGGCTGTTAGAAAAAGAAGCAGTAAGAATTGGTGGTGGCGTAAATCATCGTTTTGGACTGTATGACATGATCAAAGACAATCATATTGATTACTGTGGAGGTATTGAAAAAGCAATAGAATTGGCTTACGCTTACGTACAAACGAAAAAGCCCGGACTAAGAATTGAAGTAGAAACAAGAAATATTGAAGATGTGAAAAAAGTAATGGCAGTAGGCAAAGTAGATGTAATAATGCTGGATAATTATACGCCTGAACAAATTACAGAAGCATTAAAAATTATTGGTGGTAAGTACCAAACGGAAGCCAGCGGCGGCATTACGCTGGACAATATTGAAGCTTATGCAGCCACCGGTGTAGATTTTGTTTCAAGTGGAGCGGTAATTCACCAGGCTAAAAGCCTTGACCTTAGTCTTAAA
>CAZDHQ010000394.1:0-4998 GCA_964505135.1 uncultured Ferruginibacter sp. | reverse complement strand
GTGACGGCGGTGATCAAAGACATTCCCCACAATTCTCATTTCAATTTTGATTTTATCTTTTCCATGAAGAGCGTTACTGACTATCCATGGAATTCTTATCTGTCACACAATTTTCAAACGTATATCGTATTAAAGCCAGGTGCAGATTATAAACAGTTTAAAAAGAGTTTAGACGAAGTGGTAGACCGCTATGTGTTGCCGCAGGCTAAGCAATACATGAATATTAATTCCATGGATGAGTTTAGAAAGGCTGGTAACAGTCTTGAATACACGCTTACGCCATTAACGGATATTCATCTTAAATCAGACAGGAGAGGGGAGATGGGGGTGAATGGAAATATCCAGTACGTCTACATTTTTTCAGCAGTTGCATTTTTTGTTTTGCTGCTGGCCTGTATCAACTTTATGAATTTATCTACCGCCCGTTCTGCCAACAGGGCAAAGGAGGTTGGGATAAGAAAAGTGCTTGGTACAGAACAAAAGTCTTTGATCCAGCAATTTCTTACAGAGAGCACATTAATGTCTTACCTGTCACTGATACTTGCGCTAGCAATTGTTTGGATATGCATGCCATATTTTAATCAGCTTGCTGCAAAACAACTGGCAATGAAAGATATGCTGCAGGTAAAATATCTTGTATTCCTATTATCAATTCCACTATTGGTTGGCTTAATGGCAGGTGTTTATCCGGCATTTTATTTATCATCTTTTAATCCAATTAAAGTTTTAAAAGGAAGATTTGGTGCTGGTTTTAAAAAGAGTAATCTGAGGAACAGTTTAGTGGTATTTCAGTTTGCTGCTACCATTATATTGATTATTGGAACCATCGTTGTGTACAGGCAATTGAATTTTATACAAACAAAACAATTGGGTTACAATAGAGACCAGGTATTGATAGTAAGAGGAACGCTTGCGTTGGGTAATAATAAAGATGCATTTAAAAATGAGGTCTCAAAATTAAGTGGCGTATCAGGAGCTACCTATGCTGGATATTTGCCGGTTGCCAATTCCAGCAGGAATGACAATTCCTATTCAACCAATGCTGTAATGAGTTCCACCAACAGCCTCAACTTGCAGACATGGACGGTGGATGATCAATATATTCCGCTGATGGGTATGCAGGTAATTTCGGGGCGGAATTTTTCGAAGGACTTTCCAAGTGATTCCAATGCGGTTGTGATTAATGAAACAACAGCAAAACTAATAGGATATAAAAACCCGGTGGGTGAGCAGCTATACACTTTTGGTAGTAACCAGCCTGCAAATGGAATGGTACCTTATCATATAATTGGTGTGGTAAAGAATTTCAATTTTGAATCTTTAAAGGAAAATGTGGGGCCATTACTTTTTAGATATGGTAAGAGTGATTGGGCAGTTGCTTTCAAAGTAAATACATCCAATATTAAAAATCTTGTTGCAAGCGTAGAAGATAAATGGAAAGCGCTTGCGCCGGGCCAGCCCTTTGTATACAATTTTATGGACGAGTTTTTTGACGACATGTACAGGGTGGAGCAACGTACCGGTCAACTTGGGCTAACCTTTGCCGTTATTGCTATCCTGATTGCCTGCCTTGGTTTATTTGGATTAGCTACCTACATGGCAGAACAAAGAATCAAAGAGATTGGGGTAAGAAAAGTGTTGGGTGCTTCAGTAGCAAACATTACCACCATGCTGTCGAAAGATTTTATAAAGCTGGTATTGATTGCATCGGTCATTGCACTCCCTGTTGGATGGTGGGCTATGCAGCAATGGTTGCAGGATTTTGCTTATCGCATTGATATTAGCTGGTGGGTATTTGGATTAGCCATTTTTATTGCGTTACTGATAGCGATACTGACGGTGAGTTCGCAGGCAATAAAAGCTGCACTGGCAAATCCGGTGAAGAGTTTGAGAACGGAGTAGAGGCTCCCTAAATCCCCCTATAGGGGACTTAAAGGCAAGAGTTTTTAAATGCATTGTTCTTTTATTGTTGAATAGCTGCGAGGTTCAATTGTTAAATGGTTGATTGCACAAGCAGCTTGATTTTTTCAATCAGCTATTTGCAAGTGAACAATTAAAGCATCAGCATCCTTCAACAATTAAACAATAAAACAATTGAGCCTTAATCTAAATCATAACAATCATCCTAATCATACCCAATCATGATTAAGAATTATTTCAAAACAGCTTTTAGAAGTTTACTTCGCAACAAGAGTTATACATTCATCAATATTGCCGGGCTGGCGGTTGGTATTGCTGTGTGTATGATCATTTTTATCATCATACAGTTTCAAACAAGTTTTGACCAGTTCCATCCAAACAAGGATCATGTGTACCGTGTGCTAACACAGAGCTACCATGCGGATGCTGCCACTACTTCTTATGAAAAGAATGTTCCGTTTCAAATGCCTGCTGCGTTGAAAACATCTTTCACTCAAATGGAAGATGTAACACCTGTATATGCCAGCCACAATGATGAACTGCAGGTGGTGGATGATAATGGAACGCCATTAAAAAACTTCAAAGAACAAAATGGAGTTTTCTATACATCGCCATCTTTTTTTAAGCTGTTTAATTTTCCATTGCTAACAGGTTCCTATGAATCATTGAAAGATCCCAACAATGTGTTGCTCACAAAAGAAGTTGCAGAAAACTATTTTGGTGACTGGAAAGCAGCGATGGGCAAGACGATTAAGATTAGGGGATATTACAGCATAGGCGCCGGACTTTTCCAGTTTCCTGCAACGGGATTAAAGGTTACCGGTGTGTTGGCAACAATACCTGCTAACACCGATTTTCATTTAAAGTTAGTGGTGGCCTACGGCACAGATTTTACAGGTGATCCGGAATATGGTTTTCAAAAACAAGACTGGAGTTTAACAGCGCCAGATTTTAGCTGCTATGTTTCATTGCCATCTAATGCAGGTACGGGGAATATCAACCAGCAACTAAGTGCTTATGCAAAAAAATTACAAACAGCAGACAATAAGAATACTTACTTGCTTCAGCCCATTAGTGATATCCATTATGATGTAGCAGCAGGAAACTTCAGCAATAAAACAATCAGCCATGAATTAATTAATGTATTATGGATAATTGCAGCATTTATACTCCTGATTGCATGTGTGAATTTTATTAATCTTTCTACTGTACAGGCCGTTAACCGGGCAAAAGAAGTAGGTGTAAGAAAAGTGTTAGGAAGCAAAAAATCACAATTGCAGATACAGTTTCTTGTTGAAACTCTCCTGATAGTATTGGTTGCTGTACTGCTTTCTGCAGGCATCACAGTGCTTGCACTGCCGTATGTAAATAGCTTATTAGAGTTATCGCTTTCATTCAATGTATTTGGTAACCCAATGATTGTATTATTTCTTTTGGCGATAACCATTGCAGTAACTGTATTGGCGGGTTTTTATCCTTCCATAGTTTTATCAGGATTCAATCCTATCAATGCATTAAAAAGTAAACTCACCGTAAATGCAGCGAAGGGCATTTCGTTGAGAAGAGGATTGGTGATGTTTCAATTTGTAATTGCACAGGCGCTCATCATTGGCACTTTCATCATTGTGCAGCAGATGGATTATTTTATGAAACAGCCGCTGGGCTTTAATAAAGATGCGGTTGTTAATCTTCCTTTCCGGCCTGATAGCACTGGCACCAAGCTCACCGATTATTTAAAGCAGCAGTTATTACTAAATGGTGTCGAGTCGGTAAGCTTTAATTCCAATTCGCCGATGGAGGAGAATAATATGTTTACCACGTTAAAGTTCGATAAATCAATTAAGAACGCAGACTTCCAGGCCATCAGCAAATTTGTGGACAATGATTATGTGTCAACTTACAAACTACAATTGGTTGCCGGCAGAAATTTGGAACCATCCGGCTGGACTAAAGAATTTTTAGTGAATGAGTCGTTCGTAAAAAGTTTGGGTTTGAAGAAGCCGGAGGATATTTTGAATAAAGAAGTAAGCATCCTGGATGGATTAATCAAATGCCCTGTGGTGGGTGTGGTGAAGGATTTTAATGATCGGTCATTGCGCCAGGAATTATCGCCGGTGTTGATGGCTACCAACAGCACCATGTATCGCCAGGCTTCTGTAAAGCTACCCACTGTGAACATAGCCGGCAGCATGGAAAAAATTAAAAAGCTTTGGGAGCAAACATTTCCTAATAACGTTTACGAGTATAGTTTTTTGGATGAAAAGATTGCGGGCTATTACAAACAGGAAAGCCAGTTATCAGAACTGTATAAAATTTTTGCAGGCATCGCTATCTTCCTGAGCTGTCTTGGTTTGTATGGCCTTGCTTCCTTTATGGCCGTGCAGCGCATTAAAGAAGTAGGTATAAGAAAAGTATTGGGCGCCAGCACGGGTAATATTGTGTATTTATTCTCGAGAGAATTCATCCTGCTTATTGCTATTGCATTTGTAATTGCCACACCCATTGCATGGTATTACATGCACCAGTGGCTGCAGGATTATGCTTATCGCATCAATATCAGTTGGTGGATTTTTGCTGCAGGCGGACTTGCGGCGATCATTATTGCATTGGCAACGATAAGTGTGAAGGCGATTAAGGCAGCGGTGGCCAACCCGGTGAAGAGTTTGAGAACGGAATAAACGGCCCCCTAAATCCCCCCCATGGGGGACTTTAAGGCAACCACTTTTATACTAATAAGTTTTTTAGAAATAAAAGTGTTTTTATTTTTTTGATACGGGCAGTTGAATAAGAATTAAACATCGTTGTGTCACTCACTTGTACTTTTCGCAACCCCGTCAGCAGTAATATTGAGCGAAGCTGAAATGCCCCGACGGCGGTTGCAGCTCAATATTGATATAAAGGTAAAAGTGTGCGACGCAACGATGACGAGCAAAGAACAAATACCAGGTACAAAAAATTTTTTTTCGATTGTGTAACTTTTTAAAATGATCAATCGTACTAATAACATCCTGCTCCTGTGATACTATTTTACTGATTACTCAATTATACATTTTAATAATAAAAAAAAGATGACCATGA
>CAZDHQ010000393.1:0-5003 GCA_964505135.1 uncultured Ferruginibacter sp. | reverse complement strand
CAAACAGCTGCTTCAGCCAACACGATTGCTGCACTGCTACATCATATTTGCTACTGGAATAAAATAATGCTGCAGCGATTGTATGGCAATGATCCGTCTGTACCGGATGTAAATGGCTTTGATGTAAAGCCTAATTTGAATGAAGCGGAATGGAATCAACTAAAAGAACAAACACATCAAGCCTTTATTGAACTGGCTGATGCTATTAAAAATTTTCCTGAAGAAAAATTAGATGAATCTTATTCAGCAACTGGTTCATCTTACTATAAAAATTTCCAGGGAACGGTGGAACATGCGCATTATCATCTTGGGGAGATAGTGATGTTAAAACAGTTGGTAAGAAAAGCTGATTAATCAAATGCAGTACAAGTGTGCGACGCAACAAAAGCTAAATAGCATTTCATAAGCTGGTAAAATAAAAACTATGTCACAGATTCCAATTAGAACAACAGTAGTGGGCAGTTATCCTTTTCCCGGATGGCTGGAGTTTGCAACCAAAAACCTGAACCAGTTTGGTGCAGCTGATATTGAAGAAATGATTGAAGATGCAGTGATAGCTGCCATACATGACCAGGTAACGGCTGGCCTAGATGTGATAACCGATGGCGAGCAAACAAGGCTTGATTTCAATTTATCATTTTATGGTTACATAAAAGGAATTGAAAACAATGAAACCGAAACCAGGAAATTTGGTCCGCCGGCACATGACCAGCGTGGCAAGAATAATATTGTGGGTGAACTGGTAGCGCCTAATGGTTTAGGTGCAGTGAAAGAATTTCAGCGATTAAAAAAATTAGCACCTAAAGGCCCCATCTTAAAAGCAAGTGTTCCCGGTCCATATACATTAAGCGGAAGGTTATTGCCTAATGAAAAATACAAAACACGTTTTGACATCACCGAAGCATTATTGCCCATTATTAGCAAAGAGCTTGAAGATTTAGTAGCTGCAGGATGCAAAGAGATAACAGTAGATGAACCGAGCATGAGTTGCTATGCGTATAAAGAAGACACGAAAAAATTTGTAGACATTTTTAATCGCACAGTAAAGCCGATTGTTGGCAAGTGTAATTTGAGTACACACTTGTGTTTTGGAAACTTTAAAGGAAGGCCCGTTGGTCATCGCAGCATCAAACCCACGCTACCGGATTTTTTGGATATGACGGTGGACGCAATTCCTATTGAAATGGCCAACCGTGAATTTGCAGAAATAGAATTGTTGGCACCATTTGCTGAAAAAATGAATGTAGCAGTTGGCATCATTGATGTAAAAAATTATTACATCGAAACCGTAGATGATGTGGTAGAGAGAATTAAGAAATGCTTAAAATATGTGCCTGCAGATAAATTATCAGTAGCACCTGATTGCGGTTTAAGCCAAACGGCAAGATGGGCCAGCAGGCAGAAGCTGGTTAATATGGTGAAGGGGGCGAAGATGATGCGGTAGGGCGGCCCCACCAAACCTCCCCCAAGGGGAGGCCAAAGGCAAGAGTTCAAGTGTTGATAATGTGTGCTGAGTTGCAAACAACATTATGAATACACTTTGCAGTATTGTCGATGAAAGAATAATTGTTGATATGGAAGATAAAATTATTGATGATGGTATGCAGCACCGCTCCCTCTCTCTTCAGGAGAGGGAGAAGGAGGGTGAGGTTAAAGGACAAGAACTGATACCCGCTTTATTAAAAAATGAATCTCTCATTGCTGAAATAGATGCTTTCCTAAAAGCTGACGGCTTCCACCTCTGGTGGCTTGGCCAAAGCGGCTACCTCCTCCAGTGGAAAGGCAAGCGTGTTTTAATTGATCCCTATCTTTCTGATTCTCTCACAAAAAAATATTTAACTACCGATAAGCCACACACGAGGATGAGTGAGCTGGTGATAGATCCGGCATTATTAAAAAATATTTCCATCGTTACCTCCAGCCATAACCACACGGATCATTTGGATGCTGAAACCCTGGTTCCCATTTTAAAAAATAATCCCGGCATTCAATTTGTCATTCCTGAAGCAAACCGTGATTTTGTTGCTGAAAGAGTTGGCTGCGAAAAAAAATTTCCGCTGGGCTTAGGGGATAACGAAAGTTTGCGTGTTCATGATTTTACATTTCATGGTATTCCTGCTAAGCACAACGAAATTGACAGGGATCAAAATGGCAAGCCGAAATACATGGGTTATGTGATTGAGTTTGGGCCTTACAAAATCTATCACAGTGGCGATACACTATGGTTTGATGAAATGGTGGACATTTTAAAACCTTTTAATGTAGATGTTGCCATACTGCCCATCAACGGAAACAAGCCGGAAAGAAAAGTAGCAGGCAACCTTGACTGTAAAGAAGCCGTCAGTTTGGGTAAAGCAATCAATGCAAAAATTGTGATTCCTTGTCACTATGATATGTTTACCTTTAATACGGCAGATGTGAACGATTTTATTAAAGAGGCAGAGCAACAACATCAGCCATACAGGGTGCTGCGTGGAGGTGAAATGTTCAACTCAAATTCTATTATACTATGAAAAAACTGTTTACGGCTGAATCGCTTGCACAAAGAAATGGGCTTGTCTTCTTACGAATTGTCACGGGCCTGCTCATGGCTTACCATGGCCTTGAAATTTTTAAACCGGAATTGATCAAAGGTTATGCAGATTGGGATAAGATAAAAGTGTTGCCTTATCCATTGGTGGCTGCCTATATTGGAAAAGGCCTTGAATTTATAACTGGTGTGTTATTGACCATTGGCCTGTTTACAAGAATAGCAGCGCTGTTAATGTTCCTGAATATGATGGTAATCTGCTTTTATATTGCCGATGGGAAATTTTGGTATGAAGACCAGCATCCTTTCATATTTGGTTTACTAGCACTGGTGTTCTTTTTTACTGGTCCTATCAAACTAAGTTTCGATCATGTATTGTTTAAGCCTAAGAAAAAATATTATTAATGCCGGATACTACTCAAGTAAATGTAAATACCAACGGCAAAGCTGGTAATACATTTGATGCCATTGTAATTGGCAGCGGAATCAGCGGCGGCTGGGCCGCAAAAGAACTCTGCGAAAAAGGATTGAAAACACTGGTGCTGGAACGTGGCCGTGACGTAAAGCACATTAAAGATTACACAACCGCCGGTCTCTCCATGTGGGAACTGCCACACCGTGGTTACATCACCAATAAAACGAGAAAAGAAAATGCACTCATCAGCAAAGCTGCCGGCTATGGCGAAGATGACCAGCATTTTTTTGTAAACGATGCTGATCATCCCTACATACAGGAAAAGCCTTTTGACTGGATACGTGGTTACCAGGTAGGCGGTAAATCACTCACCTGGGGCAGGGCCTGCGCAAGATGGAGCCCCTATGATTTTACAGCGCCGGAACGATATGGTTACGGAATCAATTTCCCTATTGGATATGATGATATCAAAGACTGGTACAGCCATGTAGAAAAATTTATTGGCGTAACAGGAAGCAAAGATGGAATTGCGTCTATGCCTGATGGTGAGTTCCTGCCACCTTATGAATTAAATACGGTGGAGTTGCACATGCAAAAAACAATCAAAGAAAAATTTGGTCGCTACTATGTTCCTGGCAGATGGGCGCATATCAGCGAAGCAAAAGAAGTGCATACAGAGCAAAACAGGCAGCAGTGTCAAAATAGGAATCTTTGTATGAGAGGTTGTCCCCTGGGTGGTTACTTCAGTTCTAATAGCAGCACATTGCCATGGGCCCAAAAAACAGGCAATCTAACACTTAGACCAGATAGTGTTGTTCACTCCATTATTTATGATGAACAAAAACAAAAAGCCGTTGGTGTAAGAGTAATTGATGCAAAAACAAAACAGGCTACTGAGTATTTTGCCAATATTATTTTTGTAAATGCATCGGCACTCAACAGCAATTTGATCTTGCTTAACTCTACTTCCAATCGTTTTCCAAACGGTCTCGGTAACGATAGCGGCCTGTTGGGCAAATACATCTGTTTCCACAACTACCGGGGAAGCATGTACGGAAATATTGACGGCTTTGAAGACAAGTATTATTATGTGTCCAAACCGGTAGAATGCATCATGGCCAATTTCAGGAATGTAGAAAAACGGGATACTGATTTTGTGGGTGGTTATGTTGTTTATTCAGGTGCGTCAAGAGAAAGATTAAGTGATCATTATGCTACCACTCCCATTGGTGCTGAGTACAAGGAAACACTCAGCCAGCCCGGCCCATGGGGTGTGTACATGTACATGCAGGGAGAAACCATTCCAAAAGAATCCAATCATGTGCGATTGAGTAAAGACCAAAAAGACCAATGGGGTATTCCATTACTCATTACATCTGTTGGCTATGATGAAAATGATGACAAGATGGTGAAAGACTTTTTAGAACAAGGACAGGCAATGCTGACAGCAGCCGGTGTAAAAAATATTTCTACGCATGACAGCAAACAAGCACCCGGGCTTGATATTCATGAAATGGGTGGCTGCCGCATGGGCAAGGATCCAAAAACTTCCCTGCTGAACGAATGGAATCAACTGCACCATTGTAAAAATGTTTTTGTAACAGACGGCGCCTGCATGACAAGCACTGGCAGCCAGAGTCCATCCATCTTGTACATGTCATTTACTGCACGGGCTGTAAACCATGCGGTGGAGGAGATGAAGAAAGGGTAACCCCCCCAACCCCCTAAAGGGGGCTTTAGAGTCTTAGAATACAAACAGTTTTTCTTGAAAAGAAATTTTATGAGGTCAGCTTCAGTTTTTCATATCAACATCGTTGTGTCACTCACTTGTGCTATTATCACTTTACTCATCAGCTCACTACCCTTAAATAAAAGCCTCTGTCAAGCTCCCCCTTCAGGGGGCGGGGGGGGTCGCACCTATTGCAATCCCATCAACATAGACTACGGCTATTCTCCCATTCCCAACTTCAGCGAATGGGGCAGGCACCGTGCCACTGCAGACCCCGTAATTGTAAATTACAAAGGCGATTATTATTTATTCAGTACCAGTCAATGGGG
>CAZDHQ010000392.1:0-5016 GCA_964505135.1 uncultured Ferruginibacter sp. | reverse complement strand
TTGGAGGAGGTAGTTAGCATGATGACAGGAATTTTCTTTAGGTTTTCATCCTGCTTGATTTCTACCAATACCTCATGACCGCTAAATATTGGAATGTTGATATCCAGTAGAACCAGGTCAGGTTTTTGAACGGTTCCAAAAGCTCCCTTCTTATAAAGGAAATCTAAAGCTTCCTGGCCATTTCTGGCAACACTAATTTTAGTTTGAAACTTACTCTCTTCAAAAGCATCGAGTGTAAGCTGTATATCTCCTTCATTGTCTTCCACAAGAAGGATATGTGCTAATTTTAAATTATTTGGTTTCATACATTTTTATTAATTGTTTTTAAAATTTTGAAATAAAATGTAGAGCCTTCTCCCACTTTTGATTCAACCCAAATTGCACCACCAAGAAACTCCACGCTACGCTTTGTTATAGACAATCCAATGCCCGTACCATCATAATCTTTTTTGTTGTGCAATCTTTGGAAAATCACGAATATTTTTTCATAAAATCTTTCATCAATCCCTATTCCATTATCCTTTATTGCAAACTCATAAAACGCTCCTATGTCCTTTACATGAATATCAATGATGGGGGGCACATTCTCTTTACTATATTTTAAAGCGTTATCCAGTAAACAATGGAATATTTGTGTAACAGGTGCCCTGTACGTTTCTAAAACGGGGAGGTTGTTATAATGTATAATTGCCTTCTTTTCACCAATCAATTTTCTTCTTAGTTTTAAAAACTCTGATACGATTTCATTTAAATTTATTAGTTCCTTTTGCTCGGTAGGCCTGTTGGCTCTGGAATATAGCAATAAATCCAGTATGATTTGTTTCATTCGCTTGGCTCCATCGGTTGCAAATTGAATGTATTGCAGAGCCTTGTCATCCAGCAGATCTCCATATTTTCTTTTTAACTGATCCATAAAGCTGGAAATCATCCGCAAAGGTTCCTGCAAATCATGAGATGTGATAAAGGCAAACTCTTCCAATTCCTGATTAGATCTTTGCAGCTCTTTCGTTTTGGTTTCCAGTTTTTGATTGAAAGCCAATAATTGTTCTTCATACCTTTTTCTTTCTGAGATATCAGCCATTGCACCTACCATCCTGGTTGCTGTAGCGTGGCTATCTCTGATAACAACACCACGGTCAATTACATTAGCAAAAGTTCCATTTTTCCGTTGATAGCGGTATTCGGCCGTCCAGTTATTTTGGCCGCTTTGTATTGCAGCATCTAAGCTACGGGTTACCCGTTCCCGGTCGTCTGGATGAATATGCTCAGTCCACGACTGCAGGGTGGAAGTAATTTTATTTACTTCATACCCAAATAGTGCTTTAAAACCACCAGCCCTGTAAAGTGTGTTGTTCTCAATATCCCAATCCCAAATAGCATCATTGGTGGCTTCAGTTACCTTTTCAAAACGTTCATTGGCTTGTTTCAAACGTTCATCCGCTTCTTTTCTCAGGGTAACGTCTGTAAAATAAATGGAAAGGCCAGTTGGAGATGGATAAGCATTTACTTCAAACCATTTTCCAATACCAGCATATTTTTCTTCAAAACGAACGGTTTCACCCGTATCCATGGCATGCTGATATTGGCGATAAAAAGCAGTATCAATTGCATCCGGGTATACTTGCCAGAGGTTTTTACCTATAATATGCTCTTTTGGGCAATTTAAAAGTTTCTCTGCCTGCTTGTTCCAGTAAGTAACTATCCATTCTTTGTTTACAGTAACGAACGCATCTCCGATACTTTCCAGGATATTTGTTCTTTCTTCAAAAGCCTGCTTCAATTTTTCCGCAGCCTGCTTTCGTTCTGTAATATTTTTGAAATAAACCGATACACCTCCATTAGAGGGATAAGCATTCACTTCGTACCATTCATTATCGCCAGGAAACAGGTATTCAAAAGAGTTTGATTTATTATTTACAATTACCTGCTTGTATGCAGCTTCCAAAGAAGTACCCACTGCTGCCGGGAATAATTCCCACATATTTTTACCGAGCACCTCTGATGCCCGTTTCTGCAGCAGTCGTTCTGCCTCTTTGTTGAAATAGGTAAAATTCCAGTTAGTATCCATGGCATAAAAAGCATCGGAAATACTACTTAAAACTTCACTGATTTTCAGTTCAAGAGATTTAGAAAGATGGATATCCTGGAAACTTCCAAAAATTTTAGTGCATTGGCCAGCTACCCGTTCACTTTGCCCAATACAGCGCACCCAGCGTTCATTACCTTTGCCTGTAATCAGCAACAGTTCTTCATCAAAGCTGGTGCCTTCTTTAATTAATTTATCCACCGCCTGCTGGATGCGTTTTTTACTTTCTTCTGTATAAAATTCAAAACCACCGGTAAGAGATGGATTATAGCTGTCTTCACATTCTAATATCGCTCTTGTCATAGGTGACCAGTACATTGTGTCACCATCCTGGTTAATCAAATCCATTTCCCAGCTTCCAATACGGGCTAATTGAGTGGTTTGATCTATGAGCTCATCTTTTTTAGCTTCTTCAGTAACATCGAGGATTACAGAATCAAATACTACAGTTCCATCCACCAGAAACGTAGGGGTACCATAGCCTAAATGGGTTTTAACTTCATTATTAGGCATTACATATTTCCACTTGCTTTTCCAGAGTGACTTTGTTTCAATAGACAGCGCAATACTTTTTTTATGTTCTTCCATACTCCCAGCTTTTTCAATTTGTTTCCAAATTTGCTGATTGTTCTGCATGGCTTCTTCAGGAGTAAAGCCCCAAATGTTTTTTGCTCCACTGCTAACATATTTCAATTCATCTTTACCATCAGGGTATAGATAGTATTGAAACACTACACCTGGTAAGTTATTGGACAGCGATTGCAGGCGAGATCGGGTTTGTTTGATTTCTGAAATGTCCTGGAAGCTTCCAAAAATACGCTTGGTAACCCCATTAAACCGTTCAGGTTTACCAATAACCCGTACCCATCGCTCCTTTTTATTTTTTGTTACTATTACTGCTTCAAAGTCAAAATCCAATCCGTCTTCTACGCTTTTTCTAATTAAGTCTTCCACAACAGGCTTGAAATCATCTCTATAAAAAGAAATACCTGTTGCCAGTTCTGGAGAAAAACTTGCAGGATCAGTTTCATGCAGATGATGCACTGCATCAGACCAAAATATTTTGCTATTTTGAAGGTCTACCTCCCATGAACCTATTTTTGCCAGTTTGCTGGCCTGTTCATTCAGGCTACGAAGTTTGCTCTCTTCTGTAATATCTTTAGCAGATAAGTATATCAGTTCCTCCTGTGGGTTAAACCTGCATTGCAAACTCAATAGGATAACATCACCGGTTTTGGTTAGAAACCTGGCCTCGAAGCTTTGATTGACAATGCCCTGTTGAAATGACTGTAAAACATTTGCTAACCTGAAAAGATCTTCCGGTAAGATCATGTTTTTAAGGGAGTTTTTAAGCAGTGTATCTTTATTGTACCCAAGCAGTGCGGAGCCGGCCTTGTTGATGCTCAAAAACCTGCATTGCATGTCGGCAATTCCTATTATATCCGGAATAGCGTCATACAAGTGTTTTAAATCTGCTTCCAGTTTCTTGCGCTTGATTTCTGAAGCCACAAAACTTTCAAGTCGTTGAATTGTTCCACTATATTTTTCAAGAAAGCGGCTATCCTGCTTAGAACCAAGTACCAATACGCCATTTACCTCTCCTTTAAAAATGAGTGGTATACCAGCAACAGTATGTAGCTGCAATTGACTGCGTAATTCAGTGCGAAGAAACAGATCATTCATGGTCGCTTTATCCCAAGTCTGTTGCTGTTTCAGTTGCCATACCTTACCGGGCAGTCCTTCTCCTTTTAACAACTTTTGAATAGCCGTATCACTTATTTCAGCATGTTCATTACTGGATACCTGGCTGAATAGCTGTAAATAAGTTTGCTCCAGATTGACACACCATATTTCAACCAAATCAAATTTGCCGAATTCCTGTATGCGCTTACTTGTTTGTTTACAAGCAAATTCAAGATCATCTTCTTCGCTAAAAATCTTGCCTATTTCAGCCAATAAAGCCAGTTCAAGTTCTTTGTTTTTTTGTTCTGTTACATCTCTTTCTATTGCTATCCAGTGGGTGTTCCAACCGGTTTCATCCGATACAGGGGTTACTGTAAAGTTAACCCAGAACTCTTCCCCGCTTTTTTTGTAATTGATTGTAGTTATTTCATGTACCTCCCACTTCCGCAATGCTTTTCCAAGCCTGGATAAAGCCTCGAAATCAGAATTTGGTCCCTGCAGCATTCGTGGAGTTTTACCAATTACTTCTGCTGCAGTATACCCAGTCATTTTTGTAAATGCTTCATTTACATAAATAATGCGGGGGCCCGGTTCATCAAATGGCTCGGCTTCGGTAATCAGCACGGCATCATTGGTATTGGTTATTACACTTTCAAGCAATTTTCGCTGGCGTTCTTCCTTTATTTTGTCTGTAATATCCCTTGAATTGGCCACTATGCCTTTTATCATTGCATTGTCGATCCTATTTGTGAAAACTGTTTCAATCCATCGCCATTCTCCTGTGCTGTTTTGAAAGCGAAATGGCTCAACCCTAACCGTTTTTTCATCTGTAATCTTTTGCAAAAACTGCAAGGTTCTTGCTCTATCATCAGGATGGATAAAATCAGCGATATTTTTTTCTAAAAAAATCTCCGGGGCTATCCCCAAAATGGAAGCACTAGCGGGGCTTACATACGTATAATTACCTTCTATGTCTAATATGGCAATTAAATCAGAGCTTCCCTGAACCAATGCCCGGAAGCGTTCTTCACTTTTTTGTAATAGTTTTTTTTGTTCCATGGTTTCCCTGGCATCCCTTGCCACACAGTATACCAGATTTGAAGCCTCATCCCAACGGGCAGACCATAGGTTATAGGCAATGCCGCCATCTTTACGCTTATACCTGTTCATAAACGACTTTACCTCTTCCCCTGAAATAATTGATGCTGCTATAGCCCTGGTTATTGGAATATCTTCTTCTACAACCA
>CAZDHQ010000391.1:0-5016 GCA_964505135.1 uncultured Ferruginibacter sp. | reverse complement strand
CTGGTTATGATCCATTCGTTTAATGATCCGATTTTTTTATTGTTTAATGTTATAGTCTTAGAAACCGAATCATAGCTCAAGGGTAAAGGGGCCGGGCTGGCAGGTGGTTTAATTGCGTCTGGATTCCTGGCTTCTACTATAACAGGAGAAATGTGGTAAGCAGATCTCAACCCAAATTCGCCCTTAAAGTATATCGGAGCATATAAATACAATTCTTTTACTACCTCGGAGGTAAGAATTCTAGACTGAATTACCTCTGTTTCATTCTCAATAATTTTTTTACTGCTAATGGCATCTATTTCTTCAATTAATTTAGAGTCAGTATCACCTTTATTTTTGTCTTTGATAATAATAGTAGCGGATGCCTGATACTGAGGAATAGTATATTTAAGGTAAAAATAGGCACACCCTAATGTGAGTATCAAACAAATAATAAATAGTGGCCAGTAACTTAAATAACCAGCCAGGATTTGGGCTAATGAGTTTTCTTCTTTTTGAACCTGAGGCCTATGGTGTCTTGCCTGCATAATCTCTTTAATTTATTTTCTTGTTATCCTGTCTACTAAAATAATTATCACGGACAATCCGCTAAGTACCGATGGCAGGATGATCCTGTTTCTGCTAATACTTGCCTCTTTATTCTTAGTAGCTTCTACATAAACTACATCATTTGGCTGCAAGTAGTAATATTCAGATTGAAGAAACTTGGACGAATTAAGATCAATTCTTTTTACCATCTTCTTGCCATTAACTTCTCTTATTAACATCACATTGTCCCTGCGGCCAAATATTGTTATGTCTCCTGCAGCACCAAGCGCCTTTATCAACGATATCTTCTCATTGGGAATAGTAATCACCGATGGTTTACCTACTTCTCCAATTACTGTCACCTCATAATTTAACTGACGTATGTCTACAATTGGCTCTTTTAACAATTGTGTCTGTAGAAGTAGTTTGGTTATGTTTTCTCTTAACTGATCCCTGGTAAAACCAGCCGCTTTAACTTGGCCTAACACGGGCATCTGTATATAACCCTGCGGATTTACTAAATAACCAGAGCCATCGTTTTTGGCTCCAGTAGAAGATGGGGTGCTGATTCCAGTGTTTGATATATTGAAAGGCCGGGAAGCCTCTTCGCTTAAACTTGTTATCCTTATACTTAGTATATCATTCGGTTCAATTATATGAACCACAGTATCACTGTAACTGGAATTGGCTATAACCTCGTTTATATCATTGAAATAGGTGGTTTTTTTTGTGTCAATACATGATGTTGCAATAAATATTAGCAACATAAAAATGGAGAAATGAAATGCACTTCTTCGCAACATAAAATCACAGTTTGAGTTTAAGTAAATTAACTTGTAGAAATAAGATGCAAGGTCATGTGAAGACTAATCTGATTTCCTAAAGGTTAAGATACACAATAGAGAAAAATTATATTGAATAACCCGTAAAATTAGCGGTAAAATATCATTTAACCAATTAGCTCTTATATAGTAAATTCATAATTTTACCCTTAGCTTTGAATAAACGCATTTATTTCTTAAAAATTATTTACTAAGAATTTCTACTGCTTTTTTAACCATGCTATCATTTGCATTTGCACTAAGGTAGTATCCCTGGGTTCTCCATTTTTGTCTTGCAATGGAAGATTTTATTCTAAGCTCTAACCAGGTTTTTTCTTTTATTGAAATACTGCTGAAATCAAATGAATCCTTTGCAGCCCTAATCTTAAACTGGTTCCACTCATCTTCTGAAAGCTGAAAAATGTTGTTGAAGTCTGCGGCGTCCTTTAACCGGTTGATTTTTTCCTGGTTATTTAAAAAATACTGGTACGCATAAGCAGTAATCGTGCCTTTATTAAAAAGCTTGCCAAGCAGAATGTTATAATTTTCCAAAGTGTCCAGGGGAACATACACGTCTGGTGTGATGCCTCCGCCACCAAAAACCACTTTTCCGTTGGATGTTTTAAACTTTTTTGTGGTATCAAACTTCAACGAATCTGCATTTAAAGTCTCTCCGTTGTGAAACCGTTGAAAAATTTCCTCATAATATGCTTTTTCACCGTTAGAATAAGAGCGCTGAATACTTCTGCCTACAGGGGTGTAATATCTGGCTATAGTTAGTCTTAAGGCGCTACCATCGGTAAGGTCGTACTGTTCCTGTACAAGTCCCTTTCCAAAAGTGCGCCGACCAACTATGGTAGCTCTATTCCAGTCTTGCAATGCGCCTATCAATATTTCGCTGGCACTTGCCGTTCCCTCATCAGCTAACACCACCAGCTTCCCAGTTTCAAAAAGACCAGTTCTTTTACAACGGTATTCTTTTTTGGGAAAGTGAACTCCCTCGGTATAAGTTATAAGTTTATCGCCGTCTAAAAATTCATCAGCTACTTCAGTTGCCTGGTCAAGAACGCCACCACCATTGCCTCTTAAATCCAGTATCAGTTGCTGTAGCCCCTGGTTTTTTAATTTCTCCAGTTGCTCCATAAACTCCCTATAGGTAACCTGGCTAAATTTATTGAGCCGGATATATCCAAGGCCGGGAGACATCATATAAGCTGCATCCACACTGCTCATGGGTATAATGCCACGGGTAATGGTAAATGTTTTTAGTTCATTTTTTCTAAGCACTTGTACCGTTACTTCTGTACCCATGCCGCCTCTAAGCATTTTTCTGATCTTGCCTTCTTTCAGTTTATTACCTACAAACAGACTATCATTCACCTTGATGAATTTGTCTCCAGTCATTAGACCAGCTTTGTAACTGGGGCCATCAGGTAATACATTTAAAACGTTAATGGTATCATCAAACACTTCAAACTCTATCCCGATGCCAAAAAAATTTCCTGCAATGTCTTCATTGATCTGTTCCAATTCTTCGGCAGGAATCAATACCGTATGAGGATCCAGCCTGTTTAGCATTGCGGTGATTGCTGTATCTGTCAACTGTTGCAGGTTAACCGTATCTACATACTTGTTTTTGATTAACTCAAGTACTTCCTGGAGCGGACGGGGTTTATCGATTGAAAAGAATGTTTTGCCAGGCATGCTTTCCTTCATTCGGTAGCCGAGCAACATTCCAATGATGAGTGTAATACTTAAAAGGAGAGGTAACCAAACTTGTAGTTTCTTGCCGGAGCCATTATTCATGGCACGAAAATAAAAGTTTTTAGTGCATTAACAGCCCTTGTTTTATAAATGGCTGTAGCTGTGTGTAATGCATGCTGGTATACTTTGTTATAATCATTGAACAACGCTGAATTAATAGGTTGTTAATGACTTCCTGTAACTATCACTTGTGATATTTTCAAAGATGCTTTAAATTGTAAAAAAATTTGAAATAGTACAATGGCAATTAAGTTAATAGCGGATAGTGGATCGTCTAAAACGGTTTGGTGCCTGCTGAATGGAAAAAAAAAGAAAACAATTACGACACAGGGGATTAGTCCTTATTTTCTAAGCACAGAGCAGATTAAAGAGCTGATTGCAAAAGAATTGTTCCCTAAAGTAAAATCAAGTCTACCCAATGAGATATTCTACTATGGAACCGGCTGTGCCAATCCGGCCAATGCAAAATCTGTAAAACAGGCATTAAAGAAGATATTTCCATCCGCTCATGTAGAAGTTGATCACGACCTTATGGGAGCCGCCAAAGCTTTATGCGGAAAAGAACCCGGCATTGCCTGTATTTTAGGCACTGGTTCAAACTCCTGTTATTACAATGGAAAGAAAATTGTAAAAAACAGCCCCGGACTTGGCTTTATACTGGGTGATGAGGGTAGTGGTGCCTACCTTGGCAAAAAGGTGGTGCAGCATTTTTTATACAACACATTTGATCCAGACCTGATGGATAGGTTCAATGCAAAATTTAATACCAACTCCGTGGAGATACTGGAAGCGGTGTACAAACAGCCATTACCCAATCGTTACCTGGCCAATTTTGTGATCTTTTTGGTGGAGAACCGGGGGCATTATATGATTGAAAATATCATTGAAGATAGTTTTAATGATTTTTTCTTTAACCATTTATATAAGTACAAAGAAACCTGGACACATCCTATCCACTTTATTGGCAGTGTGGCTTATGGTTTTAAAGATGTACTAAAGGATATGTGTAATAACTATGAGCTACAATTGGGAACCGTATTAAAACATCCGATGGATGGCCTGATTAGGTTTCATTCCAGTTAAATAATACGCTCAAAAACGTAACGTTTTGATAAACTGATTAGCCTGTAGCAAGCTTTTATTTTTTTATAAGTTTTCTACATTACAATTAAATATTACGCTTATGAATGTTAAACTTTTACTTTGTACTTTCTTTGTTTTACCTGCTATTGGTTCTTTGGCTCAAAACAGCAGTAAAACCTACGCCATTACCGGAACTGCAGCTAACAGATTTGTATGGACTGACATTAAGCAAATTGATATCAGTAATGGAAAAACAGGTAAAACATTATATGAATCTGGTAAGACTGCTTACAAAGCTGTTTCACTAGACAGAACCATGACTGCAAGAGCAGAAGCCAACAGCAATCCTGCAGGATTTGGCATAGCAGCCTGTGCTTATGATGCCCGGCATAACAGGCTTTACTTTGCTCCAATGCATTTCTCTGAAATAAGTTATGTAGCGCTCAATAAGTCTGAACTTACATTCACCACTGTTAAACGGAATATTCTTCCGGCAGTTAATAAATATGTAGCTGAAGAAAATCAATTATCCAGGATGGTGATTGGAGCTGATGGTTTTGGTTATGCATTAACCAATGATGGCAATCACCTGCTTCGGTTTAGTACCGGTAAAAGTCCTGTAGTAGAAGACTTGGGGGCTTTGTCAGATGCAGAATCAAATAAAGGTATATCAGTACACAATAAATGCAGCAGTTGGGGAGGAGATATGCTGGCAGATGCATTTGGAAAATTAGTAGTGATATCAGCTAACCATAACGTGTACACGATTGATGTAAAGACAAAAATTGCGACTTATACCGGAACTATTTCTGGGCTGCCT
>CAZDHQ010000390.1:0-5028 GCA_964505135.1 uncultured Ferruginibacter sp. | reverse complement strand
GTTTGTAAAAGCCGATATTCTTACACATTCCTTAATTCCCAAACAGGAAGCATTTCATACGACTGACCCATTAGAAGCATTGGCAAAAAGCCTTAACGACAAAGGCAAAGTTGATATTGAGTTCATTGCTGCTGCTACGGATAGTACAGGGGATGAAGCTATCTCAACATTAGGTAACCATATTTATCTCAACCCTTCCACTCTTTCATGGGAAACGGCTGACCAGCTTCTGAGTGGCAATGTTGTGATGAAACTTCGCCGGGCTGCTGAAGTGGTGAATAGTAGTCCCGATAATGTACAACTGCTGAGAAGTAAGCAGGCGTTAGAAAAAATACAGCCAGAGAAAATTCCTTTTGAATTGCTTGATTTTAACTTAGGAGAAAGATGGATTCCTTTGGATTATTACAATCGCTTTGCTTCACATCTCTTTGAATTAAATACTGAGGTAAGCTACTTTGCTTCTGTTGATACTTTCAAAGTAAAGCTCAATTCTTCCAATGCTAAAACCGACCAGGAGTATATGGTCAGTCCGAAAGATGGCCGGCGAATGTATGGCGATAAACTGCTGGAACATGCTTTGGAAAACACCACACCGTTTTTTACTTATGAAGTTGACTTGGGAGATAAAACCATTCGTGTACCCGACAATGATGCTATACAGTTAGGGCATCAGAAAGTGGAAACCATTCGTAATAGTTTTCTGGAATGGTTAAAGGAGTTGCCAAATGATGAAAAGACATTTTTAGAAAATCTTTACAACGATACTTTCAATTGTTATGTGCTGAGAGAATATGAAGGTAGCCATTTACAGTTTCCGGGATTGGATAAAAAAAGATTAGGCATTGATGATTTGTATAGCTCACAGAAAAATTCGGTATGGCGTATAGTACAAAATAGAGGGGCACTTATTGACCATGAAGTAGGATTAGGTAAAACACTCACAATGGTAGTGGCATCGCATGAAATGAAGCGATTGGGTACAGCCACTAAACCCATGATACTTGCCTTAAAAGCCAATGTAAGACAAATTGCAGACACTTACCGGAAAGCATATCCCAATGCAAGGATATTGGCTCCTGAAGAAAATGATTTTACACCGGCCAAAAGGTTGCGGCTGTTTCATGAAATCAAAAACAACAATTGGGATTGTATTATTCTAACGCATGACCAATTTGGAAAAATTCCACAAAGCCCGGAAATACAGCGACAGATATTCCAGGCTGAATTGGACAATATCGAAAGAGATTTATACACTATAAAAGACATGGGTGGAGAAATTTCACGGCGGATGTTGAAAGGCCTGGAAGTACGGAAAAATAATTTGGGCGTTAAACTGCAGGAAATTAAAAAAGCTATTGAAGAAAAGAAAGATGCCGGTATCAACTTTAAAGAATTGGGCGTTGACCATTTGTTTGTTGATGAAGCCCATAAATTCAAGAACCTCACTTTTACTACAAGACATACAAGAGTGGCCGGACTCGGCAACCAGGAAGGCAGTCAGAAGGCTTTGAATATGCTTTTTGCTGTAAGAACATTGCAGGAGAAATTCAAAAGTGATTTATGCGTTACGTTTCTTTCAGGCACACCCATCAGCAACAGCCTTACAGAAATGTACCTGCTGTTTAAATACCTGCGGCCAAATGAAATGGAGCGGCAGCGTATTGAAAACTTTGACGGATGGGCAGCGGTCTTTGCAAGAAAAACTACAGACTTTGAGTTTAGTGTTACCAATGAAATTATTGCAAAAGAACGTTTCCGTCATTTTATTAAAGTGCCGGAATTGGCTTTGTTTTATAATGAGATTACAGATTATAAAACTGCAAAGCATATTCAGCTTGATAAGCCTGAATTAGATGAACAACTCATCAACATAGCTCCCACACCTGACCAGCAGGACTTCATCAAAAAACTAATGCAGTTTGCCAAAACAGGTGATGGCAGTTTAATTGGCAGACCACCACTAACTGATGAAGAAGATAAGGGCCGTATGCTTATTGCCACCAACTATGCCAAGAAAATGGCAGCAGATATGCGGCTGATTGATTCAAGCTTGTATGAAGACCACCCCAATCATAAAGTAAATGTTTGTGCCAGAAAAGTGTCAGAGATTTATAAAGAAAGCGTTGATAAAAGGGGAACACAAATTGTGTTTTGTGATATTGGCACACCAAAGCCAGATGAGTTTAATATTTATGATGCTTTAAAACAAAAGCTGATGGAAGATTTTGATATTCCGTCTCATCATATCACTTTTATTCATGACTGGACGGACAGGCAAAAGCCTGAGCTATTTCGTAAAATGAACAATGGAGAAATAAGAATTTTGCTGGGCAGTACAGAAAAAGCAGGTACCGGTTTAAATGTACAAGCCAAAGTTGTAGCCATGCATCACCTCGATATTCCCTGGAAGCCATCTGAATTGGAGCAACGTAATGGTCGTGGTGCAAGACAAGGAAATATCCTTGCAAAAAAAGAGTATGACAACAAGGTAAAGAATTACATCTACGCTGTTGAACAATCATTGGACAACTATAAATTCAATCTGCTAAAGAATAAGCAAATCTTTATCAGCCAGATGAAAAATTGTGAGCTGAATGTAAGAACAATTGACGAAGGAAGTATTGATGAAAAAAGTGGCATGAACTTCAGTGAATATATCGCTATACTTTCCGGCGACACTTCTTTATTGCAAAAATCAAAGATGGAAAAGAAGATAGCTGTGCTGGAAAGCCTTCGTAATGCACATCATAAAGAAGTTATTCGTTAAAGGTTTCAGTTGGAGAATTTACAAAGCGATAAAGATAAAGCAGTACAGACATTGGATAAACTTACGCTGGACGAAAGCAATTACAAAAGCCAATTACAATTTGATAAAGATGGAATTAAACTTAACCCAATACAATTGGATAGTTTCAATTCTGCTGATTCAGAAGCAATCGGTGTTTATCTTATTCGCTTATCTGTCAACTGGAAACCAAATCTTGGTGAGGATGGCACAATGAAAATAGGTAACCTGTACGGTTTCGATTTATACATCCGCAGGCAAAAGGAAACATACGAAGAAAAGGCAATGTTTGAATACCGTTACCAAAATATATTTTATGCAGAAAGTGCAGCATCTGGTATAAAATATTCATGGAAACAGGGGCACATCAATATTGATAATCCAAAGATTGCTGCCCGGTATTTTCTCAATGCTATTGACCGGATGGAATCACTGAAGGAAAAATATCAAAAGAATTTAAAAGAACTCGAACAAAATATTCCTATGTTACAACAGTTGATTGCAAAGCCATTTGAAAAGGAAACCGAACTGACGCACTTAAAAAAAGATGTTTCAAAATTAGAAAGGGAAATCTCTATTAAGATTCAGGAGAACCAGATGAAGCAGTCAGAAGGTCAAACTGTAACTCCAATAGTGCAAATGGATGTAAAGGAGTATATAAATGGCAAGACATTACTACCCAAAAAGGAAGTGAATTTAAGGAAGGTAAAGGGTTTGAGAATGTGAAAATAAATGTAACCCGTCTTACATAGAATACCACCTGAGAACTGTACCTTTATTAGGCGTATGTATTTGTTCTTCCCGTCATTCTATTATTTTAGAGTAAAAATAATTTGTACAAAAGGGCCTTACTTGTTATCACTGGTAAATTTTTGTTTGGGTCAAACATTATTATTTTCATTCTTGAACGTTTTTAAATTATCAAGTTAGACCTGCTAAAGCTTAATGTCATGCTTGCCCCGAATAAAATATTTGTAGTCTAAGTAAGTGCTATTGGTACAATGGTATTTGTAAAATTCAAGGTTGTTGTCAAAGAAGCGTTAGAGTTTATCTAATTCATTGTTTAAATATTTTCTTGTTACTTTTTATCCGCCATAAGGCTTCTTTGTTTCAATATTAAGTATTCGGTTGTGATAAATTAGTATTCAAATGAAAGTTGGTTTTATTGTTTTAAAGAATAGAATTTCTTCAGTAGTATTTCTAAACTTATACTTAACGGTAAATTTCTTCAAATTTTCGATAACAGACAGCAGAACTTCTATGGAAAGTTCTGCTGCCTTGATTGGTTCTTCAGTTTCTAAACGAATGAATTGTAACTGGCTATCAAGTTCTGTTTGTAATGAAGTGCAAAATGTTTTCAAAATAGTTCACAGTCTTAATTTTGTTTGTTTTTCAGCCTCTTATCTGATATGATTATTGTAAAAAGCACAACAATTAAAATGAAGCTAAACTCCATGCCGTTCCTGCCGGCTCCTACTACATACCAACCTTCTTTAAAATGAACTGTTATGATGCCAAAAATCAGGATGATGATGTTTATGATACAGGAAATTTTCAAGACTTTATTTGCAATTAATAATAACGAAGTGATTGTTTGACTAATTACAACGCCCCATGCTATGAAAACTCCAAATGGGCTGAACCCGATTTTGTTTAAAAACAAATTACCAAAGTCATTTACATCATTGCCCGTAAAAATGCCGTGTAAGCTGTGGGAAAGAAAAATTATCGCTACACCAAACCTTAACAGGAAAGTGTTAGTAAATATTTTGCTTTTATTTACCATTAAAATGTTTTCTTCAGTTTTACTGTTATTTTTTCTCCTTCCTTATTAATGGTCACTATCTTTTTTAAAGCAGCAATAGCACTTGTTTTATATCTGTTTACCTGTGTATTAGCAGTAGTTCCCTGAAAAAAACCATTAATGTAAGTATCAGTATAGCCTACTACCTCTGTTCGTGATGCAGTATGGGTATATCCGAATTCCGTGAACAAATAATACTCGCCTGGCATAAGGTTCGTGAATTCAAAGTTACCATCATTATTATATACTGAAGTTACTTTTATGCACCCGGCAGCTTCTTTTGAAAGCGGCACGGCTTGTCCTTTTTTTCGGAGTTTTTCATTCAATGCAATCCATTCTTTAAAATAATCCGTATAAGGAATAAGAATTACAGTTGTTCCCTGTTGTGCGTATTGCTTTTTGTTAACATTAAGTATGGCTATTCCTCCTTTGGTAGTGT
>CAZDHQ010000389.1:0-5041 GCA_964505135.1 uncultured Ferruginibacter sp. | reverse complement strand
AAGTATTCCGCCACCATGTGCATTGATGGGATTGCCTTCTGTATCATTCCAAACTTCGCCGGGTTTAAAAACCGTTTGCACTTGAGCTGTACCTGGTAATATCATACCGAATTGAAACATCAGTAGTAGTAGTATGAGAATTTTGTATTTCATTTCTGTGGTTTATTTACAGGCACCGATAATTGGGTTTGATAAAATGAGTCCGTTAAAATCAACACTCCCTGTGTTTATGTCAAATTGTTTTGAAAGATTGATTCCCCTGTTGCTTTGCCTGTTTTGATAATTAAAAAACGTTTTAAGTTGGCGTGGATCTGTAATTGAAGCAATGCCGGGCATTTTAAAATCGGGTGCCTTATTTACACCAACAATTTTTCCATTGAGCAATTCCCTGTTTTTTTCTTTGGTCCAAAGTGAAAAATTTTGATAGCCCTCATTATTAAACCCATACATCAGACTGTACCAATTGTTTCCAAGGAAATTTGTATTGTTACACTTGCCAATGATCAATGAATCCTTACCCACAAAAATATTATTGTAAAATCCAAAGCCTGTATGCTCACTGGAGGCTTCATAACTGATGGCTGCACCACGTTCGTTATAAACGGTGTTGTTGTGAAACAGGCAGCGTTTAAACTGTGCAGAATCACCAGCACCATTCCAGATAAACACACCTGCACCTGCTGGTGATACCGTTCCATCATTTTCACTAATACAAAACCTGATCGTGTTATCATGCCAGTTAGAAGCGCCTGCATATTGAAATATACCGTAGCCACTTCCTTCATTTTCATACGAAAGACAATACTGAATTACAGAATTGGTAACGCCTCCATCCAAATCAAAGCCACCTCCATCTCCACCACCTTTGGATGTTTTATTTCTGTATGCAATGCAATACTGAATAGTAAGGCTGTCTGTTTCATAACACCAGATGCCTACCGGCCCATTGCCCACACGGGGCATATCCCAGCCATTATTGGTAGCACTGCAATATTCAATCAAAATATTTTTTCCATTGCCTGCAATGATTCCATTGCCGCTATGGTTTTCTAAATTGGTTGGGTCACCGGGATTATTTTCTGCAATACAATCCACGATATGTATGCGATTCAGTTTACGCTGCTGATATTCTCCATCAGCAGCTATACCAGCAAAGCCATTATCATGTGCATGCACTTTTGAAATCTTTACACTGTCAGACTCGTACACCATCACACCAGCTTTTTGAAAGCCGCTTACTTCAACGTTTTCAATTTTTATATAACTGCTGTATAAAATGATAAGACCATGCTTTGTATTTCCGTTCTTTCTGCCGGAACCAAAACACTTAATTTTTTCTACACTGATAAAAGAAGACGACTGAATAATAAATGCAGATGAGTCAGCGCTGTTAATAGAAGCATATCCATCTCCGTAAGAAGTAAACAAAACCGCACTGTTCTTTTTTCCCTGGTCATCTTTGTCCACTATGATTGTGCCGCTAAAAACCTGGCCGCCTTTTAAATAGACAATATCACCGGGCTGCAAGGTTTGCCTGTTAAGTCTTGCAATGGTTTTCCATGGATGATTGATTGAACCATCTGCATCATCATCTCCCGTATTGTTCAAATAAAACTTGCTTGCTCCATTATCCTGTGCATGCACAGCACTGTTACATATAAAAACTGCAATAAAGAAAAGAAGCCATTGAGTATATTTCATATGCTAACTTCCTTATAAAGTCTATTGGTTACTTCCATGCATTTCTTAAAAAACGCAACCAGTTGCCATGCATTACATTCTCAATATCCTGCGCTGAATAACCACGCTTTTGCAACATACCCGGAATGCTAACAAGGTCAGCAATGGTATCTACATCATAAGGACTTTGTTCCGTTCCATAGCCGCCATCCAAATCAGTACCAATGCCCACATGCAAAGTGTTGCCTGCTATCTGGCAAATATGATCTAAATGATCCAGCATTTTTTCCAGGTCGCAATTCATTTCTTTTGGTTTTGAAACACCTCTCACCCAGTTGGGCACCATCATCCATGCATCCAGGGCGCCCCCAATCACAGCTCCTTTTTGTATCAACACTTTTATCATTTCATCACTAAACTGGCGGTTGTGATTTACCAATGCCCTGCAATTATTATGGCTTGCCCAAACAGGTCCGTTGAAATGATCCATCGCCTGCCAGAATGCATCATCACATAAATGAGTAGCATCTAAAATAATATTAAGCGACTCCATCTTTTTCAGCAATGCCAATCCTGCTTCACCCATTTTCCCTGTAGCATCTGTTCCATTAGCATACCTACCGGGACCATAATGTGCAGGACCTAATGCACGCAGGCCATAGGCATAAGCCCTGTCTAAATAATCAAGATTCACCAATGAATCTGCACCTTCCAAACTTAATATATAACCGATTGCCTTTTGTTCATTCGGTTCATTATTGCTCCATAATGATATATGCTTTTCCAGCTCATGCAACTCCTTTATCATTACCATCTCGCCTGCTTCTTCCATTGTTCTGTACCAGCTAAGCTGCGCCTGTGTTTGCGCCCATGCCTGCTGAGGTGAATGCCAGCCAGGTAAAGGATTACCCGGCGCAACATACCTGGCAATTTGCGTTGCCACTACTAAACCAATATTTGCTTTTCTTAATTCAGGCAGCGATACAGTTCCGTTTCCCCTGTCTGCTTTATCCGTCATCCCTTTTTCTCTTTGCCTGATATCATCTATAGAACAGCGGATATCACGGTTCCAGTCTATGGCATTCATGCTTAAATCGAGGTGAGCATCAATAGTGAACATACAATTGGTTTGTAAAATTTAAATGCTGATTTTTTTATCTCTTGCAATTACTTTCCATTCTGTAGTTGCCCGGTTGTTTTCAATCACCGAAGCTCTTTCATACAAAGCAACGGTAGGGCAAATATGGATAGGCACTCCGTACCATACATCGCCTACTTTATGCAGGCTGCTGTCGGCCACTTTCACTACCAGGTGTTCTTCACTTTGCCCAATGAGTACTGCAGCAGGTTCATTTAGAAAACTCACTCTTGTTGCCAAAGGATTTTCTGCCGCTACAGATTTATGACCAAGGTCAAGTGTTACCATATCATCACCAGTAATGCTGATGATTCTTGCAGCTACCAGTGCCGCATACACGAAAGGCTCATCAGTAAATTTTGTTGCATAGCCCCAATCCCAAAAAACAAATGTACCCGGGCTGCATTCTACTTTTCGTTTTACGTGTGTGGGGAAAGAAGGTGAGCCTCCTGCAATGATGATACAGGATTGATTTGTCCTTTCTTCTATCGCTGTTGCCAGTCTTTCCACTTCTTTAAAAGCTGCGTCGCTTTGCTGCTGGCGCAATACAGGATCGGGCTCTACAATATGACCATCGTACCCATGCAGTCCTTTTACATGTATACCCGGCAATGTTTGCAACTGCAGGAACAATGCAAAAGCTTTACTAACGGCAATGCCTGTACGCTTCATACCGGTGTCGAGATCAATATATACATTCACTGTTAAACTGGCAGCAGCAAATACATCACTGATCTTTTTTGCAGCGGCCAAATCATCCACTACACAACTGAAAGCTGTAGCAGTATATTTTTGTTGCAGTGCCAATAATCTTGCTGCCTTGGGACCTACCGGCTGGTAAGCCAGCAATACATCTTTTGCATTGATCATTCCCAGCATCTCTGCTTCGGCAATGGTGGCACACTTGAATTTTGAAATCCCTGCATCCATCATCATGCTGCATACTTCCGCTATCTTATTGGTTTTAACATGCGGTCTAAGCAAGCTAACATCCTTCACCATTTTTATGGCAGCAGCTATGTTTTGTTTGATGCGGTCTTTGTACAATAGCAACGCAGGCGTATCTACTGTATCAATATTTTTTACTTCGTACCAGTTCATGGTTTATAATTTATCTAAATCCAGTTCAAACAAAGCTTCAATCTCTACCGGAATATTACCGGGCAATGATCCCATACCAACAGCACTGCGTACACCCACGCCATTATCCGGCCCCCACACAGCAGCAAACAATTCACTGCAGCCGTTGATTACATAAGGGTGCTTTCCAAACTCAGGTGTGCAGTTCACCATGCCCAACACCTTAATCACTCTCTTGATTTTACTGAATGAACCAATATTGGCTTTGATGGTGGACAACATGGTAAGCCCCACCTGTCTTGCTGCCAGCTTTGCTTCTTCTATATCCATGTCTGCACCCACACGGCCTTCAATTAAGGTCTTATCATCTTTTACCGGGCCATGACCGGAGAGATACAAATATTTTCCATCTATCAAACAGGGTTTGTACACACCCATGGGCGCAGGTGCAGGCGGCAGTGTTAAACCAAGTTGTTCAAATTGTTGATCTGCGTTCATATCTATATTTTTTTCTTAGTAATAATTTTTATCCAACAGCCAAATTTAAGAGCATTACTGCTACTAAACCTACTACAGACACAATTGATTCCATCATCGTCCATGATTTAAAAGTATCTTTTACCGTGAGGTTAAAATATTCTTTAAACAACCAAAAACCGGAATCATTTACATGAGAGAACATAAGACTGCCGGCACCGATAGACAATACCATTAAGTTAGGATTGATATGTGCCCGTGTGATCAGGGGAGCAATGATGCCAGCGGTAGTTAAACCAGCAACAGTAGCAGAACCTATACATACCCTGATAATGGCTGCAATGAGCCATCCCATAATGAGCGGATGCAAAGACACATGCTGTAATGATGCACCAATCTGTTCACTGATACCACTGTCTGTAAGCACCTGCTTTAATGCACCGGCACCTGCAATAATCAGCAGGATCATGCCTACATCTTTGATCGCATCGGTGTAAATATTCATCACCTGTTTCATGCCTTTGCCATTGGCAGTGCCCAAACTAAAAGCTGCAATCATTACTGATACCAGCATTACAAAAGAGGAATCCCCCGTAAGTGAAAAGAATGATTTGGCTGAGGGAGAAATATCATCCCCGGCGATTGTTTATCACCGGCGGGTCGATT
>CAZDHQ010000388.1:0-5045 GCA_964505135.1 uncultured Ferruginibacter sp. | reverse complement strand
ATCAGCAATATCAATCAAGTTGTTTGTTCCAGTTTTTAATCCTCCCAAAAAATCGTTGGAGATTATCCGTTCACAACTCAATAACATAAAATACCACCTTAAAGGTATTTCATACTGCCCTACGGTTTTTTACTTTTGACATACGATGAAGTTTCATCTTTTTTACCTGCACTTCAGGATGCTCTTATAAGGCGCTTTAATCCCGTACTCCATTATTGAGCAAATTGCTGCTTCGTTACCAACCCTTATTGTTACCTCAATTATAGGTGAAATTGCTAAACAGCAATCACAAGGGAAAGAAATATCTTCTAACAACTTAAACTTAAAAAAATGAAAAAAGTCTTCTTTTCATTCGCAGCATTGTGCCTCATTGCAATCCAAAGCATGGCTCAAAACACTTTTCCAGCAACTGGTTCCGTAGGCATCGGCACCACTTCTCCTGCTGCATCTTCTTTATTAGAGGTGCGGTCTACCACCAAAGGCTTTTTAGCACCAAGGATGACGAATGCACAAAGAAATGCAATTGGCGCACCTGCTACAGGGTTGCTGATCTATCAAACTGACGGCACGGCAGGTTATTATTATTATTACGGATCGGGGTGGAGATTGCTTTTGTATTCAGCAGCCAATACTTCTCTTTCTAATCTTGGCAGTAGTACAGCTGTAAACCGTTCACTTACGCCAGGCACTACCGGAACGATTGATCTTGGATCTACTACAAACAGATGGCGTAAGGGCTTTTTTACCGATAGCATTATTTCAAGAACGTTGAATGTTGGTGGTTCGTCAGTTCCGATAGGCGTGAGGGCCACCGGCAGCGGCTATGGTATAAATGCCACCGGTGGAACCTATGGTGTATATGGATCAGGCACTTCGTATGGAGTGTATGGAAACAACAGCGGCAGTAATTATGGTGTTTATGGAAACAGCACCAGTGGGTACGGTGTATACGGTAGCGGTGGTTACACTGGCTTATATGGTAGCGGAACCAGTTACGGAGTTATTGGCAGTGGTAATACCTATGGCATTTACGGCGTGTCATCTACTTACTTAGGTATATATGGTTCTGGGCCTACTTATGGTATGTATGGCTACAGCGCAAGCCAGGTGGGCGTATATGGGTACACTGGAGGCGGCACTGGCGATGAATCAGGTGTGTATGGTTACAATGCCGGTTATGGTTATGGTGTGCGTGCCTATGCCAACTATGGATCTGGCATATATGCTACAGGGGGGTCCTATGCAGGCTACTTTGTTGGAAGTGTATACGCCAGTGCAGGCTACGTTAGCTCAGACCAAAAACTTAAAAAGAATATCAGTGATGTTACCAATGGTATGGACATTATCAATAAGCTAAAACCAAGGGAATATGAATTTAAGCAGGATGGTAATTTTAAACTGATGAAACTGCCCGAAGGGAAACAATACGGGTTAATTGCACAGGAGGTAGAGCAGGTGCTTCCCACCCTGGTGAAAGAATCAAAATTTGATACTCGTATGGCACAGGCGCCTAAGTTTTCCGCTGATGGCAAACCAGTGCCCGAAGATGCAGCCGCCAGGCCCTCCGAAGAAATCGATTTTAAAGCGCTGAACTACACCGCACTTATTCCCATTATCATTAAAGGCATGCAGGAGCAGCAGGCCCAGATTAAAGAATTGATAGCAAAAAACACCGAATTACAGAATCAGTTAGATGAATTAAAATCTTCCAGGTCCATTGGCAGCAGCGCTGCCCCAGGGGCTGTTTCAGGTTTCTTAAAACAAAATGTGCCTAACCCTTCAGCAGGTGTTACCACCATCAGCTACTTTGTTCCTGAAAATACAGGCAGGGCGCAGATTATAGTGACTGATGTAAAAGGCAGCTTACTAAAGACCTATACAGCAGGCAAAGGTTCCGGGCAAATAAGCATCAGGATGGGTGAACTACCGGCTGGCACTTACAGCTATTCATTGCTGGTAGATAACCAGAGAGTAGATTCAAAACAAATGGTGATTGAACGATAATGCAGTCATTATTTTTCCGGTAGCCGTAAAGGCTCTTATAAAAATAACAAACTGCTGCAGGTAATTACCAGCTTTCCTTCCTGTTGAATAAGAGAAAGCATACTGGATGAAACTTGTCTAATCAAAATAAAAAGATCAAAACATGTCCTGGGGCACATACCCAGGACATGTTTATTTTAACTATAAGAGCAGCAGGGTAAAAACAGCATAAACTATTATTTTTATAGATAGGTAATCAACCAAAAGAATGGTAGAGGAAAACTACCTGCAAAAGTTGGCACCACTTTATATAAACGGGTCACTTGTTATACAACAACTATCCACCTTTCTCCCTATCTTCAACCAACACATTTTCAAACCAGCAATCACCTATCGTCCTCATGCTCCAGCAGCACCATCATACACTTATTTCCACTGCCAAAAAACCTACAAACCAATGACAGCAGCAATTAAAAAACCAAGAATAGAGTCTATTGATATACTCCGTGGCATCGTTATGATCATTATGGCGCTGGATCATGTACGGGATTATTTTCATGTAGCCGCCAACACTGCTGATCCACTGGATGTAGTTCATTACAGCTTACCACTCTACTTCACCCGCTGGATTACGCATTTCTGTGCGCCTATCTTTATATTTTTATCAGGCACATCCGTGTATTTACAAAGCTTTAGAAAGACAAAAAAAGAACTGGCGGTGTTCGTTATCAAACGTGGTGCATGGCTTATTTTAGTAGAGTGGACCATCATGTCTTTTGCATGGTCTTTCAATCCTTACTTTACTATTTTCCCGCTGTTAAGTATCATAACCACCATCGGTATTAGTATGGTGATATTGGGATTGCTGTTGTTGATAAAATTGCCTTATCAATTATTATTTGCCATAGGTGCTATCATAGTACTCGGACATAATGCACTTGATTTTTGGGAAGCTGATCCAGGCTTTAAGCCGGGTTTCTTTTGGGATCTGTTTCATAGCGGCGTATTTAAATTTTATCCATGGTCGGATAAGCATGCTTTAATGATGGTGTATCCCTTTCCTGCATGGACGGGCCTCATGCTCCTGGGCTATTGCACCGGTAAATTATTTGAAGCCACCGTAAGCTCCGAAGTAAGAACAGCATGGCTTCGTAAGATAGGTTTAGCTTTACTCATTGCATTTGTAGTAATACGGTTTACCAACCTCTATGGAGATCCTATGCGTTGGTCTTCACAGCACAGCTTTATACAAACAGTACTATCCTTTTTAAAAGTAAACAAATACCCGCCTTCGCTTTTGTATTTGTGTATCACCATCGGCACTGGCTTAATCGCATTGTCGTACCTGGAAAATGTAAAAAATAAATTCACCGCCATTATGAAGACCTATGGCCGCACTGCATTCTTTTATTACATACTGCATATTTACTTTATCCATATCATCGCCGTAGCATTTTATTTTATCCATGGGCATCACATGAGTGAAGTATGGAATATAGGCAAGCAGTTCCCGTTCCTGTTTGTAGTGCCGGGACAGGGCGAAAGCCTGTTAGTGGTATACATTATCTGGATAGCATTGGTAGCAGCGCTTTATCCATTATGTAAATGGTATGATGGATATAAAACCAGCCATAAAGAAAAATGGTGGTTAAGTTATTTGTAACGCTAATTTTTTCTAACTACATTACAAAAAAACATCGCCATGAACAAAGCAGACACTCAAACCTTTTTCGCTCCTGAATTGCACATCCCCAACGGTACAACAGCAATTGACTTTTATTTCCGCCTTGGTGCAACAGAAAACTTTTGCTTTCGCAATGATGACGGAAGTATTCATGTAGCGGAGCTGGTATTGGATGGCGCCATTTTTCATGTGCATGAAACCATGCGGAATGCATTGGAGCCAAACAGCGCAGGTGGTGTAACTGCCGTGATAGGTTTGTTTGTGCCAGACGTACAGGCCGTGATGCAAAGAGCGATAGACGCAGGAGCGGAGCTCATCAACCCAACCACCGACCATGACTATGGCTACCGGCAGGGCATGTTCAAAGATCCTTTTGGACATTACTGGCAGGTGCAGAAAAAGATAGGTTGAGCTGCCACCTTTTCTCGAGTTGACACCTTTTCCTCAAGGTGTCATCTCTTTGAAGAAGTTGCACCTCTTTTTATTCCTCCTCAATCCCCACATCACTGGCATAATAATATTCGCTTTTGCTTTGATGAATACTAATCATTCGATCCCGCCCACCAAACCAGTCCAGCAATTGTTTCCTGCATAACAGCGTAGGTTTGTCGCTAATAAGAGAATGCCAGGAAGACCAGGGGTACTGCGTAAAGTCTTTACACAGTTTATGTTTCATGGCATTGGCATGAATGTAAATCACTGCCTGTGTAAAATGGCTGTCTTTATGCACTTCCACCCGTTTAAACGGCCGGTGAAAAAGATTGCCGTTCCTGCCATGCTGTTTATTAAAGGCCATCGAATAGGAGGTGAAAAAGCGTTTCCATTCCAATACGATTAACTCGTCTGCTGAAGCTGCTCCGTTGATATATTTCTTTTCAATCGGTCTTACAATTGACTGATCAATTGCCTGCAGGTATTGGCTGATGGCAGTTGCGCTTTTTACCTGTATTAAAAAATGAAAATGAGTAGGCAGTAAGCACCAGCAGAAAGTATCTGCAAAAGGCTGCACGTAATTGGCGTATTGCTTTAAAAAGTACAGCCTGTTGTCATCGGATTTAAATAGTAGTTCTTTGTTGTTGGTGCGGTTGTAAACATGAAAGATGCCTCCTTCGTAAAAGCTGGCTTCAAATTTATGTTGCATGCTGGTTGGTTTAGGTGGTGAGCAGCGGTGACATCTTTTCCTCAAGATGTCACCACTGAGACTAGGAATCATTTATGCTTCAATATAAACAAAATCTAACATTACAGATCACAGCTTCAAGGAATGCTGTCAGCTCTTTAGGCAGCGTATTCATCACCTAGAGATGACAACTTGAAGAAAAGTTGTCACCCCAAAGAAAAGCTTTCACCTCAGTACACCGACCCCAGTGGCATCACA